>JACZTW010000115.1 GCA_022573485.1 Planctomycetota bacterium | reverse complement strand
GATCTTCAGCGGCTGCCGGCACGGGGTCTTCCGCGACGGGGGTTACAGACCCGCTGGCGGGTGCGGCGGCCTCTTTGGCTGTGGGTTGCGCCGCTTGCGGCTGGGGCGCTGCTGCGGGCTGGGTTGATGCCTGATCGTCAGCCGCCAGTTGTTGCCCACAGCCCTCCAGCGCCTCGCGCATCTCCCGGAATGTCGAGAAGCGCTTCTCCGGTTCGCTGCGAACGGCTTTGTAGATCACATCGGAGACGCACTCAGCCAGCGAAGGGTGACGGGTTCTGGGCGGAACGGGCACTTCCACGAGGATTTGATACTTGCAGTCCTCCGGATCGTCGCGGATGGCGCCGAAAGGGTGCTTGCCGGTCGCCAACTCATAGAGCAATACGCCAACGGCAAAGATGTCCGATTGCTGCCCGAAACGCGAAGGAGTGTTCCACACTTCGGGAGCAACATTGCCCGCCACCTGCATCAGCCAGGATTCGTCCAGGGATTGCGACGCGGCGGCGAAACTCTCGGCCAAGCCGAAATCCAACACGCGGAGCTGATGATCCGAAGTGACCCACACGGCTTCCGGGCACAAGCCACCATGCCTTAATAGGGCTGAGTCACCCTGAGGGTAGGCCGCCGCAAATGCGGCGCACAACTGTCCCGCCCAATCCAAGAGTTGCCCAGTTTCAATCGGACCACCCGAAATGACCTCGGCGACCGGCCGCGCATCCTCAATCTCGTACGTGATTTCCGCGGCGTCGGAGCGTAGTTCGACGCTGCTCGCAACCGCCACCGCCGGAGCGCAGTCTGCGAGACGGCGCTGCTTTTGGGGCAGAGCACGAATCGCGTCTTTCAATCGCGCAGTCTGTTCATCTTGCAGAGAAGGCGGAATTGTGAATTTTCTGACGACCGCAGCCACTCCGAGATCCTCGCCGGGTTGAGACGCCTGCCGGCGATCATTGTACCCACACATCGCCCCTTGCACAGCGCCAGGGAATCCGTAGCGGAGCAAAAAGAAAGACGGTTCATCCGTTGACGCCGAGCGCCGCGGAGGAACCGTCTTGGATCAATCCGAATCAAGCGCCAGACTAACCGACAACATCGCACGGATTCGTCGGATCCGTTCCGCTGGTCAGCTCGTCCCAGGCGTCGCAGAAGTCATCGACGACCTTGAAATAGTCTTTGATGAGTTGCTCGACGACCCCGAAGAACAAAGGCGGAATTCCGCTTTCTTCGGCTACTTGCAGCGCGAGCGCGATAATCTCCGCTTCGGCGGCAGCGACGTTTGCGATATAGGAATCGCAGAAGGCGCTGACCGAAGCCACAATTGTGTCACAATCTGTGCTGTTCTGACTGCTCGCTCGTGCAGTTGTGCTGCCGAAAACGCCATTGAGGATGTCACCGGTGTTGGTCGTAAAAGAAATCGACTGCCCGGCAACATTGGCATTGATGGTAAGCGTCTGGCGCTGCGCGTCATACTCCGCGGAGTTGCCGTCGGCGGTCAGGATCCGGTCGATCGCGGCCACCTGCGATACTTCGGTCAGCCCGCGATCAAATCCTATTTCCGCCCCGCTGGAAATCTCTACTTGGGACAGCGTGGCCCCATCCGTGGACAGCCTGAAGTCCTGCCCATCATCACTGAGCACGCCCCCGTCCAGCGGGTTGTCGGTCGCTCCCCCGCCCGAGAACACGGCCGCTGTTTCCGCCGCGCCACACCCGCCCAAGCCGACCACCGAAAGAATCACCAGGAGGGCGGCAAGCGGACGCAGTTTGAGACAACGATCATAATACATAGCGTTTCCTCCGAAGGAATGGTGACAGTTTATATGCACGTTTTCCATTGTTGACTACACAGTCCAATTTCACAGATTCTAATGGCCTGCAACTGTCGGGCAAGCTAGCATATCGACCGCCGCAAGGGAATCCTTAACCGTTTTGACCGTTGTGTGCCGCAAAATGACACAATCGTGGGCGTAACCATTTGGTGTTCCACATCATATGTGAACTGCGGAGCTGTGATTTTTACGTCAAGCGCAGGCGCGGAAGTCCAGCCATTACTCATCGGCCGGAAATCGGTCGCGCGAAGGAAATAGACAGAGGCAGCGGGGGCCTGGGATGGGGTTCACGGACTTGGGGTTCGACGCACCGGGCTGCTGCGAGCGGGGCGCCGCAGCCCGCCTATATTGCAAACGGTCGATTCTTCGCGCGCTTCACTGATTCTCATCGTAGAAGCCTGCGATCCCTCTTCGCACCGTATCCGTCCTCAACGGGTTGTTTGCTACTCGTTACAGACTACCACCTACTGACTACTTTGGCTGCAGCCGAAGGCCGCACCAAGATTTTCCAGTGCTCCAAGAAGGCTGCTACGCCAGGCGCTTGTGGTGGAGCATGTAGCCTTTGCCGCGGACGGTATGGATCAGGCGGTGATGCCCGCCCTGCTCCGTCTTGTTGCGCAAATAGTTGATGTACACGTCAACGACGTTGCTTTTCTCTTGGTTTGTCGCATTCCCCCAGACGCTCTTGAGGAATTCCGAGCGACTCACCGCACGTTCCGGGCTGCGCATGAAGTAGACCAAGAGCGCAAACTCGCGGCGCGACAGATCGATGTAGCGGTCGCCTCGATAGGCGACACGAGAAGCCAGGTCGATGGTTAAGTCATCGTAGCGCAGCACATGCTGCGACGCCAGGCTGCCGCTCCGGCGCATCAGTGATCGGAGACGAGCTGTCACTTCACGCGCCGAATAAGGCTTGCCGATGAAGTCGTCTACGCCGTTGTCGTATCCCAGGATGCGGTCGGTCACGGTATTTTCTTCGCACAGTACGATAATGGGAAGATACTCGTTGGGCGCCCGCAACCAGCGGCAGGCATGTTGCCCCTGCCCATCAAAGCGGATCAAATCAAGAACCGCGACGTCATAGTGCTTCACAAGCGTGGGGTGAGTTGCCAGGGATTCAGTCGAGAGAACATCAACGGCAAATCCTTCCTTGACCAACAGGCGGCACAAAGGAGTCACTTGCTCTGTGGCTGGAACGTCCGAAACAATCGCGGCAGTATGCCGGACCCCGTTGCCGTTATCCGAGGACCTGATCTCGGCCTGATCGACCTGAACCGTGCTTACCATGATTTGGCCTACCTTCTCTATGTGAAGAGTTGCTTTACAGAAACTGTCTCACTCGCGTTCATTGTTGCGACCGGTTGCGAGCAGAACAAACTTGTGGGAATATGACTCACAAGTAGCGTGCCAGGCAATCACGGGCGTGATTGGATTCAGCCTCAGTGTGGTATTATGTTAGTCTAATGTAATTATATACAACGACTTACAGCATTCTGGTTTTCCGCCATATCTGTCAAATCGCATCTTTTCACGAGATGGTATTGTGGCCGATTCCGGCCATTTGGCCGCAGCAGGCCACCGCTATTGGCCATTATTCTTCGATGTTCTTGTGCTCCAGGCGACGACGCAGGGCGCCGCGACTGAGCCCCAACAACTTAGCGGCTTCCGAAACATTCCCCTCCGTCTGGGCGATGGCCTGGTCGATGGCCCGTCGCTCGAGGCTGGCCAGCGTGCAGTTGGGGTCGGTGATATCGAAATCAGCTTTGGCCGGCGCTGCTCCAGCAGGTCCGCTGGAACTCTCCGTCGATAATCCCAGATGATGGGCTTGAATGATGCCGCCGTCATTCAATAGCGTGACGTTTTCCATGACGTGCGACAACTCGCGTACATTTCCCGGCCAATGGTAATGCTGGAGTCGTTCCAAGGCCCGTTTGCCGAGTTCAGGGACCCGCTTACGGTACTTGCGTCCAAACCTGGCCATAAAATGGCGGGCCAGCAACTCAATGTCGTCCACGCGTTCACGCAGCGAGGGCAGGGAGATTGTGAACACGTTCAAGCGATAGAACAAATCATCACGAAACGATCCCTCCCTGATTTTCGCGGCGAGATCGCTGTTGGTCGCAGCAATGACGCGGGCGTCAAGCGTACGCAAACGGGTTCCACCGATCCGCCGAAAACGCCGAGTTTCCAGTGCCGAGAGCAACTTGGCTTGTAGGTCGATCGGCAATTCACCAATCTCGTCCAGGAACACTGTTCCTTGGCCTGCAATCTCCAGCAAACCCTTCTTGCTGCTCTTGGCGTCGGTGAAAGCGCCTTTCTCAAAGCCGAACAATTCGCTCTCGATGAGTTCGCGCGGCAGAGCCGCACAATTCAAATGAATAAACGGTTCATCCGCAACCGGACTGTGCTGGTGAATGAGCCGCGCAAAGAGATCTTTGCCCGTTCCCGTTTCGCCCAGCAGCAGGATCGTCGGTAGGTCGGCACTGCGCTGCACGTCCGGCGCCGCGACACGCCGGGCCACCTCCAGCAGGCGCATGAACTCCGCATTCTGGCCTACGAGATTGTTATCTTGACCCTCTTGGGAGCGCGTCCGTTCAAGCAGTTCAAGCCGACCTTTGATATTCGCGTTTTCCAGGGTGCGATCGACCACCAGCCTAACTTGCTCGAGATCGACGGGCTTCTCAATGTAATCGCTGGCCCCTTCCTTCATGGCGGAAACGGCATTGGAGATCGAGGCGAAGCCCGTCATGACGATGATGGGGAACTCCTGCCCCTCCGAACGCACCCGGCGGATGAGTTCCAAGCCGTCCATATCAGGCAGTCGAATATCGAACAACGCCAGGTCCGGCGTCATTTCTTCGAGGTGGTGCAAGGCCTGCTCTGCGGTCTCGAAGGCGTGGCAATCGTGGCCCAGGCGATTCATCTCCAGTTGCAGCGAGTGCAGGAGGGTTTGTTCGTCGTCCACGATGATCAAATTAGCCATGCGGGGCCTTCCCCTTGCGGGCCAGGGTGTGAATGGGAATCTCGATACGGAAAGTGGCCCCGACGGCGGCAGACGCCTGCCCGTTATACGCCACCAACGACAGGCGCCCCGAGTGGGCCTCGATGATCTTCTTGGCCATGGACAAGCCGATGCCCGTGCCTCCCGCCTTGGTGCTGAAATGCGGCTCGAAGATTTTCTTGCCCAGGTTCTCGGCGACCCCCGGACCCGAATCCGAGATCTCAATGAAAAACTGGTCGTCACGATCGCCGGCCGGGCCGGTCCGTATGTTCACTGCGGACCCGGTCGGGGCAGCCTGAATGGCGTTGTCCAAAATGGACGCGATGGCCTGTACAAAATGCCGATGGTCCACGGGCACTTGCAAGTGCGATCGCGAAGGGGCGTAGTCAATCGACACATTCTTGCGCTGGCTGGCCGGTAGAAAAACCTGTTGGAGGTCGCCGATCAGCTCATCTATGCCTGTCTCCTCGAGCGTCAACTCGATCGGAAGATTGACATGCACCAGCTCCTTGAGCCACTGCTCCAACGAATCAACAGCTTTGATAATCCGCTCCTGTTGGCGATAGGTGGCCGATCCCGGCTCGAAGTCGCGGAGGCAGGTTTGGGCCGTCGCACGGATACCCGCAACCGGATTGCGAATGTTGTGCGCGACAACCGAGACCATTTCCCCCATTGCAGCCGCACGTTCCTTTTGTTTGAGTTGCTTCTGGGCCGCCGCGAGCGAGGCCGCCATGTGGTTGACTTCCCTCGCCAGAGCGCCCAACTCGTCGTTCTCCGACTCGTCCAGCCGGTACGCCAAATTGCCCGTCGCGATCTGCTCGGCAGCACCCTGGATGGCCTGGATCGGTCGCAACATCCACTTCATGAAAAACCAGAACGTCACCATGAGCGCTGCGATCTCTGCAAGCACCACGCCGAATAAGACGAAATACATCTTCGTGGCGTCGCGCGCCAAGTTGATTTGACGTTGCGGTGCGTCGCTCAATTCCGCTTGAAGAGCCAACAACTCAAACTTGAGTGCCTTGTGGTTGACTTCATACGCTTTGGAGAATTCTTCCACTTGCGCTCGGCCCATGCCGGCCGATCGCTCCCGGAGGTAATCGAGCACTGAGGAGGCTTGGGCGGACAAATCTTTGCGAAGCTTCACGGTGTTCGTGGTTTCCGCAAAGAGAAATCCGGGCTCACCAAACTTCCTGGACAGGCGGCGAATGGTGTGCACCTCGAATCGGATTTGTTCCACCCCTGCCGCGTCGAGCTGCGTCTGCCCAAACGAGTCCGACATGAGGGCGTGCTGATCCATGAGCGACTCGAAGGCCAGGCCGGCGATCGTGCGGGCCCGATAGATGGCCGGCGATTCGCCGAACACGTCAGTCGCCTTGGCCAATTGAAAGCGGCTGTAATAGACCGCCGCAGCCATATTGAGGCAGGCCGCAAGACAGAACATGAACAGCACAACGACAAATTTGGTCCGTAGCGTCAATTAGTCATCCCCCAAGCCGCCGTAGAGTACGTTGCGGTACGCGAAATGGTTCGCCGAATCGCTTGTCTTGATTGTAGATCTGCCCCGTGGTCGTCGCAAGTTGCCGCGCTGATGTTATTCCGCACCACAACGATTCGACGATCAGACTTGCCGCGCCCGGGAAGCCCCGCCCCAGCCTGGATCCGCCACGGCGGATTCGGGCTAGGATGTAAAACGCACTGCGTCATTCTAATGAGGAGCAACAGGAAGAGGGCAGACGGCGAATCAGTGGACCTCCTCATCGCTGAGGGAGCTGTCGGACCACAGCGGCCGGGTCATCATGTCTGAATCCTCGCCAAACGGCAACTGGTACTCCCCGTTGAACCATCGGCCCGGATATTCGGCGTCCTTCCAATTGATTCGTTCAGACTCAGCCAGCAAGTCCTTGACCGATCGAACAGATCCATCAAGGAGGGCCACATTGGTCTTGCCTTGATGACGTCGACTGGGGAACCATCGTCGGCCATGGATCAGACCGGAGGAACTGATTCCAGGCTGGTAGCCATGGCCGGCATCGCCGGAATTTTGCGGATCGGCAGGCTCGATTGGAGGCGCAATGAGGTGGGGGCAAGATCCGGCTTTCACTGCCGCGCGGGCGTCCACATCAAAGACCAGGGCTGTCTTCGGGGCATCCGGCCAATCGTACATATTCAGGCTGAGTTTCACGTAGTGTTCCACCCACTTGTTTTCTTCCTGCGAGAAGCGAAATATCTTGCGCAGCCGCGCATTAAAGCCGTAACTCACGTCCTCGGGATACATGATGGCCGTGTCGCCGGGCTCGAGCACTCTGCGGCCGCCCGTGACGCGGATTCGCGACGGACCCGACGGACAAAGAAATATCTCCTGGCCGCGATAATACTCTTTCACGGATTCGCTCTCGCCAGGATCGGCGGGGCGGAAATACTTGCCCGCGGCATAAACTTTGTCGATGAAACTCGTCAGGCCGAAACCGGAGAGGTCGGCGTGATCAGGATCCCAGCGCTTCAGGGGACCCGGATCCTCCGCCACTCGTTGAAACTCGAAGGCAATCTGGCGCAGGTTAGACATGCAGACCAACGAGTTCGCCTGCCACATCACGCCGCGCAGTCCTGTCATCAACAAGGACACCAGCAGCGCGATGATCGCCACCACTACCAGCAACTCGACCAGCGTGTAGCCGGAGCGGCGGTTGCGTATAGGCCAGGCTGTCAGCGTTCCTGGCGACATAATTCTCCTTGTCGTTTGCGGAGCCGAAACTCCACGAAGTGAGTCTGCGATAGGAACCGGAGGGGCCACAGCAACTTCCCTCCATTCCTCGATCACTGTCATTCTACGCCGAGGATCGGCGCTTGGCAAGGGCTCTAATGCGGTAACCCGCTTAGCCGGAAGATGATACGGCAGCACTCGCCGTACGCTCTAATCTTCTTGTGGATCGGAGGTTGCGCGCCGCGGGGTTTATCGGACCGCGATTCTCGGGGCACTCCGGCAAAGATTTTTCGCGAATTAAGGGCCGGCCCAACCGCATGTGGCAGGGTCCAAGAATCCATAACTCCCGGCTCCGGCGGCGGCGCGCGGCTTGACGCTCTCGGCTGGATCGCATAACTAACAGGATGAACGGCAGGGCGATTAGCTCAGTTGGCTAGAGCGTTCGGATCACACCCGAAAGGTCACAGGTTCGAGTCCTGTATCGCCCAATTCCCCCGCCTCAGTATGGGTCGTACCTCGATCCTGCCGCATGCGGCAGGCTATATATGGACTGAAGCGCGGGCGACGGCGCGGGGTTTGTCGAACCCCGGAGTGGTCTGCATCACGCTCTTACGACGTGGGCCTTGCCGCGCTTGCGGTCCAGTTGAACTTGGTGAACGAAGCGGGCAATTTTCTCGCGGTTGCTCTCGGAGAGTTCAACGAAGGACAGCCCGGAATACGGCTCCGCCGCCGAGGGCCGACCGATGCGGCTCACCCGGGCCGAGACCTCGATTTGCTCCGTCTCGTCGAGCTTCAGAACCAGAACGACCTCGGTGCCGCGCGGCAATTCCGGCACCGTTCGCACCGCGGCCCCGCCGCCGCTGAGATTGAGTTCGACGATCTCCTGCACTTCAAAGGGGGCCACACCCGGAGGGAACGAGCGAACCTCCAGCCGGGCGATGCTGCCGGTGGCCAGCACGCGCACCCAGCGGCGGCGCTGCACAAGGCAAAACTCGGTGGGCACGCGCAAGACAAGACGGGCCTCGTTTGCTGCGCTGCCCAGCGGCTCTGACAGGCCGCACCACGTGTCATCCCCGGATCGCAGCAGGACGCCCCAGTGCTTTCCCGCACCGGATCGGGCTGCGGGGTCTTCCAAGTGAACAGCCGGGAAATCTCCTTCGATCCTGGCGCGATGCTTGGCCGGCGGCTGGCCGTCCAGGCACAGGAAGGGAAAGGCCTCGACCCGGGCGCCGTCGCACACCATGCCGGCCGCGGGGCGACGCTGAGCTTCGCACAAGGACCTCGATTCGACCAGCGAGAGAATGTAATGGGCGCGGAGTTCGTCGGGGTCCAAACGCAAGACCCTGTCGCACACCTTGGCGCATTCCGGCATGCGATTCTCAACATACAGGACATAGGCCAGGCTCCCCAGCACGAGGGCGGGGGCCGGCGGATGGGGGGATCGCAGGGCGCGGAAGAAACACTTGATCGCGTCCGTGAACTTGCCTTGTTCCGCCTTGAGAACGCCGAAATCGTTGAGCGCCGCGCCCGGCGGATCCGGATTGCGCCGCAGATAGTCGCTCACCAATTCTTCCGCCTCCGAAAGCCGGCCGAGCAGGTGCAGCGTTTGCAGGTGCCGTGAGTGCGGGATCCAGGACCGGGCGCCCGACGCTTCCGCTTGCTCGTAGAGCGGGATGGCCGACTCGAATTCGCCGCGCTGTTCAAGCTGTGCCGCAAGCTCGAGACATTCACTGATTGCATCCTGCACATTCATTTCGCGATCGTCCATGGTTTGCTTTGACACTCCTGTTCCCGCATAGGCGTGGCATGGGTCCGCCTGCGGCGGACTTGCCCGTGCCGAGTTCCATCCCAGTTCACGAGGGCGAGAGTACTTGCCCATGCCACCCAGCCATTTCAATGTCCCAACTTTCCATCGTTACTACTTTTTGACTTTTCGACATTTCGACTTTTCTGATCACGGCGTATAGATCACACTCAGCTCGACCTTGTAGACCTGTGCTTTGCCACCCACGACAGATGCGGTGATGTCCAGGTCCAGGTTGGTGATATCGGTCCAGGTCCAGGTTACAGGCGCGTTGGTGTCGTTGGTGATATCGAGCCAGTTGGTCCAGGTGGCACTGCTGGACAGCGCGCCGGGATTGTGGACATCGCCGTCGGTGGTTCCATTGAACACCGGGGTGACCCACACTTGGTTACCAGATCCATTGCCAGGTCCGTTGTTAAAAGCACCCAGATATCGGACCTGCACCTTGGTGATGGTACCCGAGCCTGCACTACCACTTTCCAAGGCATGGGCGGTCAGTTCTTGCACCTGCATATCGGTGATGGTCCGGGCAAAGCTGGCGGTATTACAGTCGGTCATGTTTACCGGACCCGTCTCCCAGCCTCCGGCGTAGGCATTGTAACAGTAGACCGCGGTTTGCGGCGCGCCGATCAACGCCGCGGTGGAGACCGACGAGGAGTTCCCGTTGGTGTCCGTTTGAATAGCCACGACATACTCACCGTTGGTGAGGCTCAGACCACCCAGTGACCAGTTTCCGCTGACATCCGCCGTCGTCGAACCGAGATAGGCCAGGCAGTCGCTGTCACCGGCGGTGTTGCTGTACACGTCCACGGTATTGCTGGCCCCGGAAGTTCCATCGACCTGCGTGGTGCTGGCGTCGTCACTGATCACCGGCGCGGAGATCGTATTTTGAGCTATGCTATCCAGGCCGATCGCCACGCCGTTGTTGTCCCAGATCACGTTGCCCCGCATGGTGTTGTCGTCGGCGTTGCTCTCCAGCCAGATGCCGTACGGATAGGTCGCGTCGCCGTTGAAGGCGATGCGGTTCTCCTCGCCGGACGTGGTCGAGCCGATCACGTTGAGGTCGCCCTTGTAGACCCAGATGCCGTAACCCGTGTTGCCTTCGTCGGCGGTGCCGTTGATGGCCGTGCCGATCAGATTGCCCTTGACGATATTGGAGTCCGCCCCGACACCATCGATAAAAACACCGTGGTAGTTCAGCGATATCTGGCAGGCGTCGCCCAGACTGTTGCTGGCGCCGCTGTTATACGTCCCGCCGATGGTGTTGCCGACACCCGTGATGTAGATGCCGTAGGTGGCCGGGCCGGCGTCGAAGTATTTGATTCGCAGACCTTTGATCGTGTTCGTGTTGCCGCTGATGGTCAGGCCGTGGGCGCCGTTGGCCAGGTCGCCGTCGGTGTCCTCGATGATCACGCCGGCGTTGGAGGCGTCGATCGTCACGCTGTCCACGCTCAGCGCCGGCAGGGCGGAGGTGTCCACGTCGATGGTCGCCGGCGTGCCCGGCGGGAACGT
>JACZTW010000333.1 GCA_022573485.1 Planctomycetota bacterium | reverse complement strand
TGGCCGCCGGGATGTTCATTCTGTGGTGTCTGTGCGTGCAATGGATTGACCGCGATGCGGTGCGCGTCAAGACGGTACGCGAGAAGTGGAACATTTTGGCCATGGCCACCGGGATTCTCGGTTTGTTCGCCTGGCTGATGATTCCGTGGCCTGACTGGGCGACCTACTTTCTGGGATGGGCTCTTTATGTTTTCATAAGCGGCGGCGGGGTGCTGATGTATGTCGCACACCGCAACAAGCGGGTGAGCCAGCAGCATCGGGTGCTGACCGCCCAGCACTTTTCCCGGCTGACGTCGTTCGGCCAGTCGGAGGACAAGCTGGACCGCAGCAAGCACGAGACTCTTGTTCGTCTTTTCGACAAGGACAAGAAGCCTGTTTCTTTAGACAACGATTTCGAGGCGGCGGAGCAATTCAGCGCGACGCAGGAAGTGTTCTACGATGCCCTGTGGCATCGGGCGTCGGAGATCGATCTCTCCGTGACCGGCGAGGCGACGAAGCTCAGCTATGTCATCGACGGCGTGTCTGCCGAACGGCGCGACTTCGTGACACTGGAACAGGCTGCGCAAGTCATCATCTTCGTCAAGAAGATGGCCAGCTTCGACGTCGAAGATCGCCGCCGGCCTCAGCATGGAACCGTGTGGGCGTGTCTTTTGGGCGGCAGCGGCGAGCCCGCGCAACTCGAAGTCCACACCTCCGGCACGACGGCCGGTGAACGTCTGCGGATCAAGGTCGTGGAACACGACGCCGTGCGTTCACTGTCGGAACTGGGCGTTCACCCGCAGCGGCTCGAGATGCTGAAAAAACTCATCGCGACCGAGAAAGGCATGATCATCTGCAGTGGGCCTCCGCGCAGCGGCGTCACGACAACGCTTTATACGATCATCCAAAGCCACGATGC
This sequence comes from Planctomycetota bacterium, assembly GCA_022573485.1. GTDB lineage: Bacteria > Planctomycetota > Phycisphaerae > UBA1845 > CAIVHJ01 > JACZTW01. The sequence continues at coordinate 1,846 of JACZTW010000333.1, read as the reverse complement.
GTACGTTCAAAACGTCCACACGCTGGAGAAACGGCGGCTGAGGGAAATCGACAACATTACGCAGCACAACTACGATTCGACCAATCGCGAGAAGTCTTATGCCCGGCAGTTGCAGACCGTTTTGCGGCGCGAGCCCGACGTGGTGATGGTCGGCGAGATGGACGACAAGGAGACCGCCCGCCTGAGCGCCAAATCGAGCCTCGAAGGAAAGAAAATCTACGCGGGCATAACGGCGACCGATTCCTTCGAAGCCCTCGACACGCTCCTGGCATGGATCAAGGACCGCAAGGCAGCGGCCAACGCCTTGCTGGCGATCACGAATCAGCGCCTGATGCGGAAACTGTGCCCCACCTGCCGGGAAGCGTATCGGCCGGATCCCTCTCTGTTGCGAAAGGCCAACCTGCCGGTCGACTCCATCGACCACTTCTACCGCCCGCCGACCCAGCAGATCTTCGACAAGCAGGGTCGCGAGATCGTCTGTCCGACATGCCAAGGGACGGGCTACGGCGGCAGGATCGGCGTGTTTGAACTGCTGGTGATCGACGATGTGCTGCGCGAGATGATCAAGAAAGGCGCCAACACCACGCAGATCAAAGCTCAGGCCCGCAAGAAGAAAATGTACTACTTCCAGGAAGAAGGCCTGCTCAAGACCATGGAAGGCACGACCAGTATGAACGAAATCCTGCGCTGCCTGCGTACGGATAAGGCGAACCGTTAATGGAGGAGCACTGATGTCCTGGCTGTCGTTGTTCCTGTTCCTCATCATGTTAGCGATTATGTTCTTCCAGACGATTCACGGCATGTTCAGTGCCTTGATCATGGCGGTGATTTGTGTGCTGAGCGCGACCGTCGCCCTGGGCGCGCATGAGCAACTGGCCCAAAGTGTGCTCACCGACTTGATCGGAGATTACGCTTATCCAGTGAGTTTCGTCGGCATCTTCGGCCTGGCGGTCTTGGGTCTGCGTGTGCTGCTGGACATGATCGTGGCCCGCAATACGATGTTGCCCAGCTACGTGGACAAGCCCGGCTCGGTGGTCTTCGGCATCATCACCGGGCTGATCACGGTAGGCGTGATGGGCATCGGCATCCAAATGATTCCCTTTGGGCCGACGATTCTCGGCTTTCAGCGCTTCGATGAGCAGGACGAGCCGCATCATACACTGTGGCTCAATCCGGATGGGTTCACACTCCGATTGTGCGGCTATCTGTCGGATTACACGCTGAGCGGCGATGCACAGTGGGCTGAGATTCACCCCGATTTTCTCACGGAGTTGCACTGGCTTCGCAACACGACCTCGGCGGGCTCGCGCATCACCGTCGGCCCCCAAAGCGTGAACGTGGTCGGCGATCTCAAGAAGATCGAGCGTCTGCAAAAGATCAAACGATCGTCGAGCCGCCGCGGCAACGATACCTTCGAGGACGTCGATGGTCCGCCTGCCGGTAAGCTCTGGCTGGTCGTCGGTGTTCAGGTCAACAACGACGGCGCCGATTCCGACGGGCGCTATCGCTATTCCCGCACTCAAGTGCGGCTGGTGGGGGAGGCGGAGGGCGGCATGACGCAGCAGTACACGCTCAAGGCTGTAGGGCCCTTCGAGAATCGGTACCTCCTGGCCGACAGTGATCCCGTGTGGGGCAATGACACCGGGCTTTTTGACTTCGTGTTCGAGGTGCCCACCGACTTTACACCCCGCTTCGTGGCCTTCAAGCGCGCCGGCCGGGCGCTGATGCCGAGCTTGCCGACCAATGGATTAGGCGGGCTTGCTTTGATAACAGCTACTGCGGCGTCGAGCCTGCCGGCCTCGACCGCATCCGCCGACGCGGAGCCGCCGCGCAACCAGCGGCGCGG
>JACZTW010000114.1 GCA_022573485.1 Planctomycetota bacterium | reverse complement strand
TTGGCGCAGCGTCAATTCGTCGCTCCGCACGAACTCGACCCACTCCGGCTGCGACGTAAACAAGTACGGATCGTTGAGTGGAATATCGAAATGGCGTCGGCGGTTGCCGACCATCGATAGGCCGATCCTGAATTTCTCGGCACCGCTGACGTCCACGCGAGGAAACAGCCCCGGACACACCAGCGACAGGCTGCGAACCAAGCCGGACTCGGCGGCCGCCATGGCACACGCCAGCTTGCCGCCCCAACTGATGCCAACCAAGTGGAACTGCTTCAGCCCGGTCAATTCCAGCAAACGCCGCCCGCAGGCCAAGCCGTCGTCGATCAACTGCTGTTGCGATTCGGCATGGCCGCGATCCGCTTGATTGCGCCCGCTCCCGCGGCGGTCCGGCTGCAACACTGCAAACCCAGCCTGCTGCAAACGCCGGGCCGACTCTTCGTACCACCCGCAATGCGACTGAATGCCGTGCAGATACAGCACCGCCCCCGCCGGTTCACGCACCGGCCAATAGCGCGCGTATGCGGCATACACATCCGGCAGTGGAATCGACAATTCCTCGAACTCAGGCATCGGCGCCGATCATACAACCCGTTTGAGTCACCCACAATTCCGGGTATAGTGCAAGTCGTCGAACCGTCCGTCGGATCAAGGTCTTTGCTGAGCCGTGGCCTTTAGGCTACGGACCGACCGCACCAAGTTGTGACATGTGGTCCGGACCCTAAAGGGCCCGGCTCAAGGGAGGTAGCGCGATCATGACATCACAAGCCGACGATATTCGTGCTTCTCTTCGGCAGCAACTTGAGACGGATCAACTTTTGGGTCTGCGTGAAGTGCCCATTGCCAAAGACGTTGCGGCTGCGATCGGGCGAGGCGCGCCGGTGGCTTCGGGGGTGAGCACGGCGGCTTCCGAAGAGCAGCGGGCGCAACTGCAAGAGCTGGACGAATCCCAGGTCGTTGAATGCAAGAAATGCAAACTGTGCGAGACGCGGACGCGGACTGTGTTCGGGCAGGGCCACGCCAACGCACGGCTGGTGTTCGTCGGCGAAGCACCGGGGTACGAAGAGGATCAGAAAGGGCTGGCGTTTGTCGGCCGGGCGGGGCAACTGCTCACGAAAATGATTATGGCTATGGGGCTGAATCGCGAAGAAGTGTTCATTTGCAACGTGCTCAAGTGCCGCCCGCCGAACAACCGCACACCGGCGGCTGATGAAATCGCCTCCTGCTCGCCTTATCTCTTCGAGCAATTGCAGATCATCCAGCCGGAAATCGTCTGCGCCCTGGGCGCGCCGGCTGCCCAAACGCTGCTGGGCACGAAGGAGGCCATCGGGCGGCTGCGAGGGCGGTTCCACGACTTCTACACTTCCGGCGCGCCGACGATCGGCGACTTCGTTCCCTTGATGCCGACCTACCATCCGGCGTATCTCCTCCGCTCGCCCGGCGAGAAAAAGAAGACGTGGGCCGATCTGCAAATGATCATGGCGAAATTGGGATTGCCCGCAGCTAAAGTAGCCAGTAACCAGTAGTCAGTAGCGAGTAGCAAACAGCCACGATTGCTCGGGTGGCATGGGCAAGTACTCTTGCCCGTGTGTGTGAAACCGGAACTCGCCACGGGCAAGAGTACTTGCCCATGCCACCCAGCCCGCGATCTCTGCGGCTGGACAATTCCGAAGACACCCCGCATGCGGGTTGCTATATAAAGATCATCTACAGGATCGGCGACATGAGTCTGCAAACATTTTCGGCGAGCTGGCATCGCAAAGTCGTAGGGTGGGCACGGCCCACCACCAGCAACGTATAGTGTTTCATCTTTCTTTGGTGGGCAATGCCCACCCTACTGCTCTCTGCGATCTCCGCGATCTCTGCGGTTGGACAATTCCGAAGACACCCCGCATGCGGGGTGCTATATAGGATTGATCTACAGGATCGGCGACATTAGTCTGCAGACGTTTTCGGCGAGTTGGAATCGCAAGGGGCGAGCGCGGATTTCTGATTGTAATACTTCTTTCGAGTCTTTCAGGTCCTGCTCAAACTGGTTTTCCAATTTGTGGACCAGCGATTTGGAGTAAATCAGGCAGTTGGCTTCAAAGCTGAGGCGCAGGCTGCGGATGTCCATGTTGGCGGAGCCGACCGAGGCCCAGGCAGAGTCGGCGATCACGACCTTGGCGTGGATCATGCCCTTTTCGTACTGGAAGATGCGCACGCCGCTGTCGAGCAGCTCGCCCCAATAGTAGCGGGCGGCGAAATGGGCTACCCAGTGGTCGGGCGGCGATGACTGCGTGATGATCCGCACATCCACGCCGTGCAGCGCAGCGGACCGCAGGCCGCTGAGAATCGCCTGATCCGGCACCAGGTAGGGCGTGGCGATCCATAACCGCTTCCGGGCCCGCGTGATCGCTGCGAAATAGACGGCATGGATGGCGTTGTGGTCGGCATCCGGGCCCGACCAAATGATTTGCAGTTTGTCCCTGCCGCCGGTGTCCGGCTCGGGAAAGTACTTCGCGCCCGACAGAAATTCCCCGCAGGAAAAATCCCAGTCTTCGGCGAAGACGCGCTGCAACGCCAGCACCGCCGGGCCGGTGATGCGCAATTGCGTGTCGCGCCAGAAGCCGAAGCGTTTGGTGCGGCCCAGGTATTCGTCGCCGATGTTCAGTCCGCCGGTGAAGCCCACGCAGCCGTCGCAGATGAGAATCTTGCGGTGGTTGCGCAGGTTGATGACAAAGCGCCGCCGCCAGGCCATGATCGGCAGAAACAGCTCGGCTTTTCCGCCTGCATTGCGAAGCTGCCGGATCATGGCGTGGGCCTGGAGCGAACCCACGGCATCCACCAAAAGGCGCACCTCGACGCCCTGCCTCGCCTTGTCGCACAGCAAATCGACGAATGCTTTGCCGGTGTGATCGGCTCGGAGGATGTAATACTGGGCGTGGACGTGGTGCTCGGCGTCTCGGATGGCCTGCAACTTGTCCTCGAAGGCTTGCGCGCCTTCGTGATAGACGTGCGTGCGGTTGCCGGTGCTCATCTTGACCGCGCCCACTACGCCCGCCAAACGGTCCATGCCGGCCCATTCCCTGCTCGGTTCCGCCTCCCTCGGTGGGTGAGGATGATGGCTCTTGTCGGCGGTGGATTGAATCCACTGGCGAATGAACCGCGAACGATGAAACTGCTTCTTGCGGAGCGGCCTGCTGACCCTTGGGATGCCGATCATCAGGAACAGCAGCGTGCCGAGATAGGGCAGAAGGATGATCGACATGCACCACGCGATCGCCGAGGCGGGGTGCCGCTTGCGGATCAGCACGACGGGCACAAAAGCGATGGTCAGCAGATACCCCAGAACACCGAGGATCGTGCCCGGATGGCCGGCCAACCAGTCCCAAAAAATCGAGCCCGACATGAACACCGCTCCCGTCTAACGTTCGTCGCCACTCAGGAGACCGCGTCGGAGTACGGGAACTCGCCGGCACGGGCATCCACGCAGCCGGAACTGCCGATTACAAGTCGGAAATTGACATAGCTCGTTGGCAACACTAAGATTACAGTAGTCTCTAGTGTAACGCATAACGACTTGGGTGCGAGCAACCGACGCGGCGTGCGAGGGACTGTGGCAGTAGATGTTATCCGCGCCGGGGCCTCTGTGGGACGGTCCTGGGCATCTCCATGTGGTGCCGTAAGTATTCACATTCTGAGCCAGAATCAACGCACACGTCCGTTGCATCGCGCCCGTGGTTGAAACCTCCTCGCCCAGCCGGCACGCGCTCGTCGTGGGCGTAAATCGAGGAAACAGACGTGGCGACGCTGTACATCCTGCAAGGCCCCGACAAAGGCAAGACCTTCCGCACGGGCAATGCGCGCGTGGTGCTCGGCCGGGCCAGCGAAGATGTCCCGCTCACCGACAACTCCGTCTCGCGCCGGCACGCCGAACTCGTCCCGGAGAACGGTGTGTGGCTGCTGCGCGATCTGAAGAGTTCCAACGGCACCAGCATCAACGGCCTGCGGATCGAGCATCCCACCGTACTGAAGCACGGCGATCAGATTCGTATGGGCGCCACGCTGCTGGTGTTCGGCGGAGATCAGCTTGACGAGCAATATACCACCGCCACGGTACGCGACTTGATTGATCTGGCGGATGCCGACCGCGCCGGCGAAGCGTCCGTCATCGAGACCCTGCCCAGCAACGAAAAGAGTCTCGTCTTGGCAGCGCCCGAGACCGCCGAAGCCGTGCGGGCTTGGCGCATCATGTACCAGTTGACCGAGGCGATCGGCGTCATCGTCGAGCCCGATGAACTGCTCAACCGCGTGCTGGATATCATCTTTGAGGAAATGGAAGTCGATCGAGGGTTCATCTTGATTCGAAAGGACGGCACCGGAGAACTGGAACCCAAAGCCATCCGCTTCCGGCACAAGCCGAAGGATCCAGAGAAGATCACCACATCGCGGACCATCATCAACCACGTCATCAAACGCTGCGAGGGCGTGCTATGCACCAACGCCATGGCCGACCAACGCTTCGGGGCCGAGAATCAAGAGGACAGCATCTACCGCTACGGGCTTAAGTCGGTGATTTGTGTCCCGATCATTGCTCATCGCTGCGTCCACGGCGTGATTCACATGGATTCGTCGATGTCCGACCACACCTACACGACGGAGCAGCTCCGCTTGGCCAACGCCATCGGTCACATGACCGGCATGGCCATCGAGAATGCCAAGCTGGTGCAATCGCGTTTGCAGAACGAGCGGCTGGCGGCGGCCGGCGAGACGGTGGCTTTTCTGTCACACTACATCAAGAACGTGCTGCAGGGCTTGCGCAGCGGCGCAGACGTCCTCGAACTCGGCTTGAAGCGTAAGGCGCTGGACACCATCGAACAAGGTTGGCAAATTCTGGATCGCAGCCTGGACAAAATCTTCAACTTGACGACCAACATGCTCACCTTCAGCAAGGATCGCGAGCCCAACATGGTCGTCGCCCAAGTCAACCTCATCACTCAGGAGGCCGTCGACCTGGCCCAGCGCTATGCCGACACGAAAAAAGTGATGCTCCTGACCGAATTCGAGGAGATCCCTGCCATTCTCGTCGACGTGGACGGCATCCATCAAGTGGCCCTGAACTTGCTCAACAACGCGATTGAGGCAGCGCCGGAAGAAAAAGGAATCATCAATGTGCGGACGCGATACGACACTGAGAAGGAAGTCGTCGTCCTGACCGTCGAGGACAACGGGCCGGGCATCGATCCGTCGCGCCTGACCGAGGTTTTCCAGCCTTTCAAGTCTACAAAGGGGCAGGGCGGAACGGGCCTGGGGCTGGCGGCGGCCAAAAAGATCATCGACGAGCATCAAGGCGATATCGTGATCGAGCCCCTCGAATCAGGCGGCACTGCCTTTCACGCCAGTATCCCCGCTCGGAGCGAGCGCCTGCCGGGCAGCGACGAAACCCTGAGCAGCCAAAGTAGTCGGTAGCCAGTAACGAGTAACGAGTAGCCAGTTGAGGACGGGCACGGTGCAAGTGGGGATCGCATGACTCATCTACGACCATACCAACCGAAAAAAGCGCTTTTTTCTCTTTTCTCTTTTCTGCGTTCTCCGCGATCTCTGCGGCATGAACTGTCTGGCTCACCGTGGGCCACGCAAGGCTTTTCGGATCCACCCCCGCATTTGCCGATGAGATTGAAAGCGGCACGGCAATTGCTGTATGGTGCCGTAATTGAAACGGGAATAGCCCGAATAAGACTTACCGCAGTCTTCGCAGTGAAGGATCCAGATGAGCGTGCCACAGACTCATTGGCCTATCAGACTCGTCATTCTCCTGTGCGTCAGCGGAGCCGCGCTGGCCGGCGCGGGCTGCACAGGCGGGGACGTGGCTGCCAACGGCAATGCCAACCAGCAGGACGACGAATGCCTCGCGGATGGTTCCTTCCAACTGGCGCCTTCCCGCCAGGCAGTCGCCTTTGTCGATCCGGCGTGTTTCAGCGATCTGCTGAAGCGCTCGGAGATCGAGCCGACCCTGCTCCTGCAGGCGTCCGTCGAGCAGTTCATCACACGGTTCGCCGGGCAATTCCCCAATGATGCCGACTTTGTGCTCTTCACGCTCGACGCCCATCGCGCGCAGTTGCGCTTCAACGCCGTCGGGGGCTTCAACATCGCCATCAAGGTGCCCGAGGCCGGACTGGGACCGTTCGTGTCGGTGTCGTCTTTTGCCGCCCTGCCGAACCTGCGAAGCTACATTTATTTGGCCCGTAAGGATTCGCTGGTGCTGGGGCCTTCGCTGCACGAATTGGCCCACGGTTGGGGCGTGCGATTTCTGGCGCCCGATGTTCTGGCGCAGCAAGTCACCGACAGCGACAGCCACTGGGGCTTCACCAGCGCCGGCGGGCAATTGGGCGGCTGGTTGCCCGGCACGTTGGTCGATCTCGGCAACGGCCAGTTCGAGTTGTCTTCCGGAGAGGTCGCCTTCGGCGGCCGGTCGTTCAACAGCGTGCCTTATTCGCCCATCGAACTCTATTTGATGGGGCTCGCTGATCCAAGCGAAGTCGATCCGATTCAAGTCGCAATCAACCCCGCGCCGCTGAGCTTGTTTCAATTCACGGCCGATGAAATCGTCGAGTTGACCATTGATGACATTGTCGCCGCCAATGGCCGGCGTGTGCCGAGTGCTGAGGATTCACAGAGGCATTTCAAGCTCACGCTGGTCGTGCTCACCGACCACGAACTGAATGCCACCGAGTGGAAGTTCTATCAGGATTCGATGGAATTCTTTTCAGCGGATGCCGTTGTTGACGTCAACGATTTTTTCCCTGCAACCGAATACGCAGGCCAGCCGATCCGCAAGTTCATCACGCAGTCGGAGCAAGAGGCGTCGGTCGGGAGCTTGATGAACTTCTACCGCGCCGCTCGGCGCCGGGCCACGATTGAATTCATTCAGCTCAACTCAGGTTCATAGAGCGGTTTCAGTCTTAGGTAGCGGCCTGCGTCTCGCAGCCCGTCGGCTTGCCCACCCGACCGCTTGAACGGGCTGCCAGACGGCAAGCCACGGGCAGGGTCTTTCGACTTGACTTTCCCGGCGCGCCGGGATTTGGCAGACGCACTCTATTGAGCTGTGACGACCCGATTCGACAGATCACCCGGACATTCCATGAAAGAGACATCTCGAACAAGCGAAAGCGACGCCCAGAGCAACGCCGAAATCGACGCCTACATCGAGCGTTTCAAAGACTGCACCCCGGAAGAACTCCTCCGCTACATGGGCGAAGCCCGCGACTTCTTCTGGAAATACATGACCCCCGAAGGCAAACAGTTCTTCCAGGCCACCAGATTCGGCGACGAGTTGGAGCATCCAGATGGATAAGGACTGTCATTCCTGGCTTACGAAGGCACTGTCGGACAAGCCGCCAGTGGCACCCCGGCGTTCAAATAAGTAGGGACCGTCATTCCTGGCGCTCGAAGGCACTGCTCGACAGGCCGCAGGTCGCACGCCGGCGGGGCATTCAGGCCATCTCGACCAACCGCCGATCGAGATCCGGTGAAGGTCGAAAGTGCCATTCACGTCCGACTTTTCGAGAATCGAGCAGACCACGTTTTGCGAGGTTGAGCAGATCAGTGCGCGCGGTCTGGTGGGTCACACCGTGGCTGGCGCGGTGGGACTCGATCACATAGTCGTGATGCGGATGTCGAAGCGCGTGGCTCATGATCGCTTCCTGGCGGTGGTTGAGGAGTCTCAGCCCCCGGAGTTTTTGTTCGAGTCTGTGCAGTTCTTCAGTCTTGCGTTTTACGTACGCATCCAGTTGGTCGAAACTCTGTCGAATGACGTCGAGATGATAAATCAGGAAGTATGTCAAGTCATTGTCGTCGGTTTCCGTGTGAAGAAATGCCCGTCCGTATTTCGAAGGCCCCTTGAGTATGATCTCCGAAATCGAGATGTACTCACACAGCCAATAACCACAACGCAGCATCGACCAATAGAAAAGAGCACGGGCTGTTCGGCCGTTTCCATCGACGAATGGATGATCGTACGCGAGCCAAAAATGGAGAATCATCGATCGAATGACAGGATGCACAAACTCCTTTGGAATTTCGTGATTGGCGAACGCACACATCACGTCCATCCGGTCCTCCAGCTCCTCGGCGCGCGGAGGGATGTGGAACGTCTGCCCGTAATCATCACCCACGTCGATCTTTCGATCCGGCGTACGGAATCGGCCGGTCATCGATGGATCATCGAGCGTGTCTTGCGTTATAAGATGATGCAACTCGCAAACAAGTTCCTTCGTCAGCCGTTCATCGCGGAGCGCGCCTATTCGCTGCATCGTTCGAAAGTTGTTCAGGATCATTCGTTCGCTCCGGTCGCGCGGGGAACGACCGGCGCGAATCATTTCACCCGCGGCGGCGCGTGTTGTGGCGGCTCCCTCCAATTGGCTCGATCTGATTGCTTCCTCGATCAAGGAACTGATCAAGTACCGGTCCTTCGTCTCGGGGTTCGTGATCGGCTCAGGCATTGCGATGACGCCTCCGCCCCGTAGATCGATATCGTGCAGTCTCTCCGGAATCGGATCAGCCAAAACATAAGTGAACGGAGTCCTCTCGGTACTCTGCAGAGGCACGATCTTCGCCAGCGGTCCGCGTCGGAACTTCAACGAGAGCCACCACTCCCGGTGGCTAAAATCATCCGGGGGTTTGAGATGGCGCAGTTTGTCCCAGTGGTGATACCGAATTGAGGGACGCACAGTAGTCCCCAGGACAGCCTCAAGGCGTCCGGACTGGGCTGCCTCCTGGATCAATTCGTCGAAGGGCGGCGGGGATTTTGGGATCCGCAGCATCGGCGGAATAACCTCCTATGCTAATCTCATGCTAAATTATCAAGAATTAGTATAGTTGATTGGAGGGGGAGTCAAGCAGTATATACTAATTCTTGATAGTTTATCATGAAATTAGTATTTGGAACGCCCCCAAAACGCCCTGGATGTCGCGGTACGGAACAGCGTAGCTACCTCATATGGGTCGATCGCCCTGCCGTGGGGCTTGCCTCTCTTAAGCTGCTGACGAGCGTTCGCCAGCTACGGCCTGCGGGACGCAGGCCGATACGATTCCTTGCCGACTACTGGCTACCCGTTACGGGCTACTGACTATTGCCTGCTTCCTACTTATGCACCGCCGATTCGGTTTGGACCCAGGCGGTGTGGTAGTCCTTTTGTTCGATCGTGTCGGCGACGGTGGTTAGCCAGAGAGGTTTGAAGGTGTCGCACATGACGGCAAGTTCGGCGGTGCGGTCGGTGCCGACGGACTTTTCGTACGTGCCGGGGTGTGGGCCGTGGGCGATGCCCATGGGGTGCAGGCTGATCGACTGCGGCTCGATGCCCTTACGCGACGTGAAGTTGCCCTCGACATAGTAGAGGATCTCGTCGCAGTCCACACTGGCGTGGCCGTAGGGGCAAGGGATCGACTGGGCGCCGTCCTTGTCGTAGTAATCCACCTTACGCGGCACAAAACTGCAAATGATGAAGTCGTTGCCGGCGAAGGTAATGTGGATCGTCGGCGGCAAGTGGACCAGGCCGGTGCGCGGCTGATAGTCGTGCATGTTGAACGCGATCGGATACGAATAGCCGTCCCAGCCCTTGAGCTCCCAAGGCCAATGCTTCGAGAGATGTACGGTCAATTGGTCGTGGCACTTGATGATGTGGCGATAGGGCGCCTGGCCGTGGGTGGCAGCGTCGAAGGCGATCAGCTCGGTTGGGCGGCGAAAGTCGCGATGCGAATAGGGCGCGTCCAGGGTCAGTTGGCCGCGGTCGTTGCGGAACTGCTTGGGAATGTCGATGAACCCGCGCCCTTCGAAGACCAGAAACGTCGCCCGGTCGCTCTCCGGGTGCAAACGATAGGGCGTGGCCTTGGGGATGATGAGGTAGTCGTGCTTCTTGTAGTGCAGCGTGCCGTACAATGTTTCGAGCCGGCCGCCGCCGTCAAACGCGAACCAGCATTCGTCGCCGTCGCTGTTGCTGAAGAAGTCCGGGCCGGGGCCGGCGGCGGTCTTGACGATGCCGATATGCACGTCCTCGTTCATCAGCACGGTCTTTCGGCCGGTGAGGAAATCGCCGTTATGCTGGAGTTTCGCGGTCTGTATATGGCGGCGGTGCAGCGGCTGCTTCTCGATGCGGCTGACCGGGCAGAAGCCGGGCAGCTCCATCGACTCCACGGCGGTTTCGTCGGTCGGGGGAATCTGGAAATACAGGATGCTGTAGGCCCCGTCGAAGCCCCGCCGGGTGACACACTGCTCCATCAAAAGCCGGTCGCCGTCGCGGAAGGTGATGTGGTGCTTGGCCGGCACATCGCCGAGTCGGTGATAGTCGATCATGTCGTGGCCCTCTGGAGCGGATGACGGTTGGAATCCAGTACGAACGCTCTGTATCTTAGCGAAGAGCAGGGTATCTTCAAAGTGCGGCAACGTGGCCGGTGGCATTAGTGGGCTGAACATCAATGAGTTCCGTTCGATCCACGACAAACCAGCGTACGAATGCGGAGGCGGTGCCGTCCGTGGTTGGGTGGTGCGCTCGGCGCGGGGCGCTGTGCGTGGCACTGGCGGCCATTGTGGTGTATCTCAACGCCCTGCCGAACGGGTTCACTTACGATGATGTGCCGGTGATTATCGAGAACCCCGCGACTGATCCTGACGCGCCGTGGTGGGAGCCTTGGCGGCGGACGTGGTGGTCGCTGGGCGAATGGGCGGGCGATGCCGATCGGCCTTATCGACCGCTGACCGTGCAGACCTTCGCCCTGGAGCGGCGGCTGTTCGGCGATCATCCCTTGCCGTTCCATGCAGCCAACGTGCTGCTGCACGCGGCGATCAGTGTGGCTGTTTGGTGGCTGGCGCGGCGGCTGGGGGCCAGCGCGCTTGGGGGCTTGCTGGCGGGGATGCTGTTCGCGGTGCATCCGAT
>JACZTW010000332.1 GCA_022573485.1 Planctomycetota bacterium | reverse complement strand
AAGGTTTGGGGAGGTAGATCTCGACGTCGCTGACCCGTCCGTGGCGTTCGATGCGGAGCGTTCGCAGTCCGCCGCCGGGCTTGGCCTGGAGCTTCTGGCGCAGGTCCTCTTTCGGGGCCTCCAGCGACAAGAACTCGCCGTCGATGCCGAGGATGTAATCGCCCGGGCGCAGCTTGCCGTCGGCAGGCCGGCCTTCCAGCGTGCGCATGACGTAAACTTTGCCCGGCGTCTGCGTATTGTCTTTGCGCAAACGCACCCCCAGCCGAACGGGCGTGGTCTGGAAGTAGTCGCGCAGGTTCTGAAACCACTCGCTGCGCAAGAGTTCGGAATCGTCGGCGAGCAGCATGGGCTGCAGCGCCGCCAGTTGGGCGGCGATCCGGCGAGGATTGAGCAAACCGCGAACTTGGGTCTGCAAGCCCGGTATTTCCGGCGCCGTGGCCCAGCGTCGGAACTCCGGCAGGGCGTACGTCGCGTTCCGCGAAGCGTCGATGATCTCCTTCACCACGCTGGGATCGCTGCCCACCACGAGGTGATTGCCGATGGCGGTGATGCTTGGCTGGAAGTCGCTCCACAATCCGCCCCCGGGCTCCGCGTCGGTCAAGCGCGTCACGCGCAACGTGGTGATCGCGTGATCCTGATACGTGCTCGATTCCAGGGTGATCTCATGACTGGCGGCGGCTTGGTGCGTGTTGATGATCACCGCGATGCTCTCGCAGATCCGCGACAGCGTGGTCACCGCCTGGGAGGCCTGCTTGGCCTCGGTGATGTAAGCGAGCCTCAAGGCATCATCGGATTGCCCGCCGGCCAACATGCACCACGTCGCTCGTGGGCCCAGTTCCGCAAGCGGCATAATGCCGTGCAAGCCGTAGGTTTCGACGGTTCGGGCCAATTGGTGGTAGAACGAAGGCCGGCTGCGGGGCAGGTAGCGAACGCCGAACGCGACAATCGACGCCATGTCCACCGGCAGAACCCAGGCCGCAATAGTGCTCGCCGGCAGAAGCTGCAATTGGTCGGCGCTCAGGACTTGCTGATACGGCAGTTCCCGAACGCTACGCAGGCCGCGAAGCATGCAGCGTACTCGATCCGGTTCCAAATGGATCTGAACGCAGGCGGTTTGCAGATGGGGCAGCGCTGCCGGGCGGAATTGGAGCAGCCTGTCGTCGTCTGTCGGGCGGCGCTGGACGAACAACAGACCGGAAGCCTGTGGATCCGCCCAGCGCACATCGTCGCGGAAGCGGCGGTGATCCAGCAAGCTGGCGCGTTCGTGGCCCGCGAGCATCCGCGCTGATTGCTCGAACATCGCCGACCCACTGCCAATATCACTGAGCACAAAGACCTTGCCGTCGGTCGCGATCCACAATCCGCGCGACGTATGGTAGACCTTGACCTTTCCGTCCTCGCGGACCCGCTCGGCGGACTTGATTTCGAGTGCCCGAGCGAACGCCTCGGCATCGTTCGGTCGGCAGATGGCAATCATCTCCCTGCCCCGCTGGCGCCAGGATTGCAGGGCAATGACGCGCGGCTGGCCGACGAGCAGCGCCTGAATCTCGGGATCGGGCAACTCGGCGAAAGCCCCGACGCGCCCCAGCAACGCCCGCCACTTGTCGTGGTCGGAAATGCGGAAGTAGATTCCCGCATCGTTGGGCACATAGCGAGCCAGCGGTTCCAACAGTTCGGTCGCACGCTTGCTCGCCCCGCGTTCGACGGCGCGCTGGTCGGGTTTCGTTTCGCCGACCTGGCCCCCGCCGTCATCGGGCTTTTGGGCGGATGCAGCAGTCGACATCGCAATCATGGCGATGGCGAACACCAGCCCGGACATTTTGGGGGTCGCTTTCGTGAGCTGGAAATCCGCGAGATTCGGTGGTGGGAAAAGTCTTCCTATGACCTCAGCGTTTGCGGGTCGGCGCTGGCCGTGAATCCGGGACCGTCGCATGGCAATCCAACTGAGGCCGGCTACAGCAATTCCCCGCCGTCGTCCAGGTCGGGCAACAATTCAATGATGTCCAACTCCAGCTTGCCCGGCAGATCGAAGTCCGGGTACGGGCTCGGCAGCATATCCTCCGGATCGATGGTGGTGCGGAGATGATCGATGCTGTAGTGCCCCAAATTGATGGAAGACGAAATGTTGTCGGTGGCATCGAAGAGCAAACCCAACGGCAAGCCGCTGATCAAATTGGCAGCCGGGATCGACTTGATCATATCCGGCGGAACCTCGGCGCCTGCAACCAAGTCTTTCTCAACTGCGGTCGGATAGAACACAACCACCGCAGCAATGGCAGCCGCCACACCGAGCAATCCGCCGGCGATCTTCGTGCCGCGCGAAATCCCAAGCCAGCGGCGGGATGGCTTTTCTTCATCGAGAATCGCCATGAGGCGATCCGTGAAATCGGCGGACGGGCGCGGCTCGCACGCATCCAGGCGGATGACGTTGCCGCAAGCCTCCATCAACGTCAATTGATGGCGACAAGCGGCGCACTCCAAACGATGAGCATCGACTTCCGCAACCAGCGATGCCGACAACTCGTCATTGAGGTACGAATCAAAAAGGTGTTGAGTTTGCTCGCAATTGATCATGACACTTCCAACTCGAACGAAACGCTGATGCGTGTCTGTCTTCTTCTATGCAATCGCCGCGTTCAGGATGCTGAGCTTCTGCCAATCGTCGACGAATGCGGGCTCCAGCAAGTCTTTCAGCTTCGCCCGGGCGCGGTGCAAATGACTCTTGACTGTCGCTACCGGCACATCCATGACCC
>JACZTW010000113.1 GCA_022573485.1 Planctomycetota bacterium | reverse complement strand
TCCACCCCGTTCTGCTACCTTGATTGCATTAGGCGCCCGCAATAGACCTAGATTTGCCAGGACCTATAAGCCGCTCGGCAATCGCCTCGATGCGGCGAGCATTGTGTTCCCAAGTCAGATCTCGTTCGATAATGATTTTCCGTGCGGCGGAGCCAATTTCCTCTCTCAGATATGGATCGGAGATAAGCCGCGCAATGGCGGAAGGAAATGAGATGGGGTTATCCGGATCGAACAGAACGGCTGTTTCCCCGTCGACTAGGATCTCCCTGATATTAGGCTTATTTGGAGCAACGATCGCGCGTCCAAGTGCCATGTATTCAAACAGCTTTAATGGAGATGCATAAGGAGGCACACCGGGCTGTAGGGCAATGTCAAACGCGGCAACATACTCCGGAACTTGGTCACGCTGGACCGGTCCGGTAAATGTCAACCGATTTGCAATGCCTAGGTTTCGTGCTTCCTGTTCCAGCCCCGGTCTTGCCGGACCATCGCCGATTATCAGTAAATGGAGGTTGTCCAAATTGACATTCTCGGCCAGCAGCCCAAATACGGTTCCCAAATCATGCCAGTCGCGCACGAACCCCGTGAATCCGAGCACAATCTTATCCTCTAGGCCGAGACGTCGCTTCACCACACGATTGTCTATCTTGCGCATGAATCGATTCGGATCGATCGCATTGGGGATCACTTCGATTCGCTCGTCCGGAACGCCAGCCTCTCGAATGATCTTAGCAAGAACGTAGCTTACAGGAAGGACATAGTCCGCTTCGCGCCAGGTTGTCTCTTCGCTCCACCTTGCCAGGCGCCTCAGAACAATACGATCAAAGCGGCTTCGTTCCTGGAATATCGGTGCGTTGACTTCAAGCAGCATTGGTATCCCATACCTTCGTTTAAGCCAAACACCAGCTGGTGCGAAAAGATTGCCACGTTCGTAAAGAACATCTGGTTCGTGCTTACGATACGCAGATCGCAATCGGTGATACACGAGAAGCGAATAACAAAATTCGAGCACTTCATAAAGAAGGCCTGGCAAATAGCGCCGTAAGGCTATCATTATTTGATTTTCTTGGCCAAGGTCTCCGTTTTTTCTTCTCCCGGGTCCCACGATGATCACCTCATGACCCGATTGATCGGCCTCATCCGCGAGGATTTGAGAGAAGCGGTGGCCCGGTATGATGGCGAAGGTGATCTTTTCCTGGAGGTCCATGAAACTGGCCGTCAGCCGGTTGCGGATATAACCGAAGTCGTCGATAATGATCCCGATTCGTCCTACAACCCCCTCCGCCAGGGCTGCTTCGCTCGTTATGGGCGCAAAGACATAACGCCCAACAACCACCGGCTCATGAGTGCTCAATTCCACGTAGAGGTCCCCACGCTCCTCGTAGTTCACCGCAGCCGTCATGACCAGGTCAAACCGCTGCATGATCCTGCGCAGAAGAAGGATGAGATCATCCGACGTCATGGTCGGCGGGTGACCGAAACGGATCGAGCCATCCTCCTCAATCCGCAGCGAGCGTATGAAGCCGATGGATTCCAACTCCGCCACCAAGTCGGCGCTCAGCCGGGGGATATCCTTTGCGTCCTGCTGCCGTGCCTCCATCCAGGACCGGGTGGATTGTCGCACGATAAACCCTAACGCGGCCACTACCAGCAGCACCAAGTCAATAGCCGTCGCCCCGGCCACCATGGTGCGCACGAACTTCTCATGGCCCGGCACGTCCACGATCCCGAAACGCACCACCTCGGCGCCGTCGCCGACTTCCAAATGAGCGAAGCCGAGTTCGATGGTCATACCGCGCTGCTTTTCTTCGGGCAGGCGATCAGTGTCCACGCCGGTCAGCGCTTTGATGAGCGACGTCTTGCCATGGTCGATGTGGCCTGCGGTGCCGAGTAGTAAATATCGCTGGGTAGTTGCGGGTTCGCTTGCCGTTGATGTGGTGGTGTCCTGGTTCGTCATCTTGCATGACATTGTACTCGAACTATGCGCGAGTCGTAACTGAGTTGGTTGTATTGGAAAAGGATTGGGTTGTGCTGCACTTGTCGCGCTTACGTAGATCACTCGGCGTTTGAGAGAGCTGCCAAACGGCAAGCCGACAGGTCGATCCTACTATTGGATCGTGGTGTGCTGGGACTATTGAGCGGATGATGACACTCAAGCGCTTTCGTGCTGTTCGGTGAGGGCGGGGAGCTTGCGGAAGTACTCTTGCTCTTGGGGCGACATGGTGATTTTGCGGCGGGCCATGGCGCGCTGGGCGACTTCGAGGCAGCGCTGCGGATCGTACGGTTCGTCCTTGCGGTCCGTCACGAAGCGGAACGAGGGCACGAACGGCGCGTTGATGCTGCTGGTGGCCAGCGAACTGCCGAAGCCGATTACGCTGCCGGTGGCGAGCGACTGATTGATGCCGATCTTGGCGAAATCGCCCATGATCGAGCCGACGAAAGTTTGGCCGGTGTCGGTCGGCACGCCGCAGACCGGCACATTGATCTCGCCGTAAGTGTTCTTGAGGTTGGAGGTCGTCGTGCCGGCGCCGATGTTGACCCACTCCGCTACATACGAATGGCCGAGGAAGCCGTGGTGTTGCTTGTTGGCCAGAGCGTGGATGATCGACGCGCCCACCTCGCCGCCGATCCGGCAACCGGGGCCGATGCTGACGTTCGTGCGAATCCAGGCGCCGGCGCTAATGACGGTGTCGTCGCCGATGAACGTCGGCCCGCAGACCACGGCGTTGGGCATGATCGTCACATTCTCGCCGATGTAGATCGGGCCTTCATCCGCATCGAGGACGGCGCCGGACTTGACCACCGATCCCTCGCCGATATGGACGCTACGCTCATTGATCAAATGAGCGCCGGGCTGAACTGCACCTTCGATCTTTGCGGCTGCGGGATCCCAATCGTACAGCAACAAATCGCCGTTGTGCGAGACGAGATCCCAAGGGAAGCTGACCATCAGGCCCTTGGCCGGCACGCGCGGAAGAGAGTCGAGGGCCTTAGGCGCACGGTCTGCATCGAGCAAATCGCCGGCGCCGAGCGCTGCGGCGAGCTTGTCGTCACAGCGAATGTAGGCCACTTCATCGCCGAGCATGCCCACGCCGGGGCACGGGGCAGCCTCGATCTGTTGGGCAACGTGTCCGGACATTGGCAGCCAGCGGGCATTGAGCAGCACAGCGCCGGGCGCGGCTCGCTGGTTGACGGGCAAGCCATGCCGCGATGCAGTGACGGCGGCGATTTCATCGCGCACCCACAGGCCGGTCAGCTCGGCGGGCAGTTCGGCGGACAGGCGCTCCATCAATGGGTACCGCCCGCAGCGCAGCCGAAACACGGGCCGCCAATATGTCAGCGGCAGGAAGTTCCGCCAAGCATGATCTTCAAAGATGATCACGT
The DNA here is from genome assembly GCA_022573485.1 of Planctomycetota bacterium. GTDB lineage: Bacteria > Planctomycetota > Phycisphaerae > UBA1845 > CAIVHJ01 > JACZTW01. The sequence continues at coordinate 7,591 of JACZTW010000113.1, read as the reverse complement.
CGCTCATGGGTGTATAGGGTACCGCAGAATCGAGCAATGGGAACAGGGTCGCCTCTCTACCGAATCAAAGAGAGGAGACAAAACCGAGTTCGTGGACTGATCGCGCAGGCTAAAGCCTGCGGCTCCTTGGGTTTTGGAGTGGGTTGACTATTATGCAGGCGCATTATGAAAGGGCCGGCGACTGGCACCGGCCCTTGGCGTGTAGCAACGTGATAAAGTATCCGCTCAAGCCGATGCACTGGTGTTTGATGAACCCGTTAGACAAAGTGGGTGGCTCAGCGGAGTCTGGACGTCCCGTCAAGCGGGCATGCCCTCTAACTCTCGCGAACGAGCCTCCCAGGGTTCAAATTAGGTTCAAATCAAACTTGTCCTGTGCTGTCGCGCTCAGTAGAGTACGAAGCTACTACACATATATGTATAACATCGGAGAATGTAAAAGTCGATCTTAAACGAACTCAAAAAACGCGCCCGCCACGGAAGAGTCCGACAAGCAAGTGCCGTTCCAAAATCGCGCACCTCGCCGAGTTTGCTTGCAAATGAGTCTGGAATAGAGTTGACTTTCGCGATGTGCAGAAGTTTTCTCCGAGTGGTCCGAAAATTGCTAGTGCTCGAAACCACGAAAAGAAGAAGCCGCTCGGAGATGCAGCAATAGACTCGACTTTGGGCTCCCTGGTTTGTCCATGAAATTCACTGCACGAGTTTTACGGCAGGCGGGTGATTGATCGGTGTCGACGGAGATCATTGTTCTTCTGTGATCGGAGAACCCTCTCATGGCCAAGCGAATGACGGCGTGTGTTGTGGCATTGTGGTTGACTTGCGGGATCGCGAAGGCCCAGGAAGAGGGCGCTGTGCCGCCTGATAACCTACCGCAAGCGGCAACGCTGGAACCCTCACAGGATTCATCCGCCGATCTCGAGCAGGCGCCCCGGCTGGTCGTGGAGCCGACGCACGTGGATCTCGGTGTGGTGCGACGAGGGGGCACTTATGACTTCAGCTATGTGGTCACTAACGCCGGCGAATTGAACTTGCTCATCCGCCGCATCGGCAGCACTTGCGGCTGCACCGTGACCGAGCCGAGTGAACCGCAAGTGATCAAGCCGGGCGAGCAACTGACCATCGACGCCAGCTTCGATTCGTCCGACCGCATCGGCCCGCAGCGAAAGACCATCGCGATCTACTCAAACGATCCGCAGCGCCCACGGACGGCGGTCACGTTTAGTGCGGAAGTGGAGGCCCTGTGGCAGTTGAAGCCGGGCCTCTCGATTATCGAATTCGGCGATCGGCGGCGCGGCGAAACGCTACTGGCCGAGAAGCGCATGCTGCGCCTTTTGTCGGGCAGAAAAGACGCCGATATCGAAATCGTGGACGTCCGCTTCAGCAAGGGCGGCCTGTCCTATACCGCCGAGCCGATCGAGGAACGCGGCTACCGGGGATATCGCCTCAGTTTCACATTGCTCAAGGACGCGGCAGTCGGGCCGTACGACAACATTGTGCAGATCGCGGTTCGCGGCGGCGGAGAAGAGGACGTTTTGTCCCTGCCGGTGACGGGGCAAGTCATACAGGACATCACGGTCAGGCCGCTGTACTTGTTCGACGTCGTACCGGTGATGCCGGGCCAAACGCTGCCCATCAGCCGTGTGACGCTGCGGGCCATCGAGCGCGGCACACCGTTCGAGATTCGCAGGATCGATACCGGCCCGCAACTGACGCACACGCTCGAAGAGATCCGTCCGGGGCTGGAGTATCGCATCACGGTCGGCGTTGCCAAGACCGCCGCCAAGGGGCCCTTCGCAGGTCACATCGTGATTCTAACGACCAACACGGAGCAGCCGGTGATCACCGTACCGGTCTTTGCCAATATCGGTTCGGCGGTCGAGGTCTATCCGGAAATCGTCTCTCTGCGCCGTGAAGGCAGCGATCTCTCACAGGCCGCCCGCCAGGTCTCGATCCGCGCCCTGCAGTCGGAAGGTTGGGTCATCGAGCGGGTCCGCTCGGACAATCCGTACTTCGCAGCCGCGCTCGAGCCGGCCTCCGACGGAGCCACGGAGCGCAAGCTGCTCATCTCTCTTGCGGAATCCGCTCAGGTCGGGCAATATGCAGCGACGATCACCGTGCTCACCAACATCGAGGGCGCTCGAGAATTGAAGATTCGCGTTTACGGCGAAATCGTCGAATAGCACACGGAGGCTCGCAGGCACTTGGGCAAATCCAACCAATCGGCAAAGACGAATCAGACGCAGGCGCATCACGACCCGCCGCCGGCGGTCGGTCTGTGGCCGGAACCGGCCCCGAAGTGGGGGCTGTGGGCCACGGCGGCGCTGTGGCTGGCGTGGGGCGCGTTCTTGGTTTGGATGATGGTTCTGAAGATGGCGCAAACTTAGGCACTGCCCGCTCTCCTCGCGATCGTCAGCGTGCCATCGCGGGACGACGCTCCGCCGGCGGATCCGCACGCGAATGGGCGCTTTGAGGTAGGTTCTCGGACCTGGGAATCCGGCCTCTCGCGGATCACCGCCCGGGCGGTAGGCCTTATTGTCCAACAAGAACATCGCGCCACTGCGTTTCATGCCCAAGCACGCCGAGCAACGCTCGGCATCGAGGTTGCACGCCGAATTAGATCTGTCTAATGGCGCAGCCTTGTTGCAGATCGCCTGAATCTGCTACAATACCGTATCCGCTCCCTTGGCCATGACGCGTCGTCGGGTTTTTCGGATCGTGCGGCAAGTGATTCCAAAAATTGGGTTTGGTTGGCTGCGAGGCACCGGTCACGTTCGCTTCGCAGCTCGGATCGGTCGCCCATCCGGAATCGCATCTGCCGAGTCGATGGTTGTTTTGAAGATTGCGTCAAGGCGCTGATTGGGCCAATGTCTCCTGCGGTCTATTCCGATGGGCCGCCGGGACTGGAAAAAGGGACAAGTTAGTACACTCTTGAACGACCACTGACTCGGAGGTCTTGACACATGACAAATGCGCTCCTTCGCCGAACCCTGAACGCACCTTTTCTATTGATCGTGCTGCTCGCGATCCTGGCCTGCTCCTTCGCAGTCCCGGGCGCCGCCACCCGCGCGACGGCGGATCAAGCAGATCCGCCGGCCAGCTTTGAGCAACTGGTGAACGACACGCTGAACCTGCGGGCCAGTGAAGTCGTGACCCTCGATATCGATCTGACGCCGGGCATCGAGCGCAGCATTGTCGTGGCGATCGAAGGCCAAGACTACACCCTGAATCTGACGCCGCATTCCGTTCGCGCGGAAAGCTACCAGGTTTTAATGGAGTATCACGACGGCGAACTCGTTGAGTTCGATCCGATACCCGTGCGCACCGTGCGCGGCTCGCTAGCCGGACTGCCGGACAGCATCATCGCCGGATCGGTACTCGACGACGGCCTGCACGTGATCATCAAACTTGATGAAGAAAACACTTATTGGATTGAGCCGCTGGGCGATCGCGTGGCGGGTGCCGCCGAAGGCGAGCACGTGGTCTATCATGCGGACGACGTCATTCCGAGCGGCGGCAAGTGTGGCAACGACGCGGCGGACGTGCTGGATCATATCGACGCCGAAGAAGCTACCCGCCAGGCCTTCAGCCATGGGACTTGCGGAGAAACCGAGCTGGGTTGTGATGCGGACGAAGAGTACCTCAATGCCCACGGCGGAACGGTAGCAGGCGTGGTCAATCGCGTCGAATTCGTGATCAATACGGTAAATATCCAATACGAGAGCGATGTCGGGATCACGCATGTCATTACGGCCGTCTTGATCCACACCAACCCGCCCGGGACGCTTCCGGGTAGTGGCACGGAAGGTGAGAATACGTACCCGTACACATCATCGAGCCCTGGAACATTGCTGGCCCAGTTTAGAAATCACTGGAACTCGACTCACAGCGGCATCCCGCATGATGTGGCCCACTTGTTCACGGGCAAGAACCTCACGGGCGGCATCATCGGTATCGCCAACTGCATCGGCTGTATCTGTAGTTCGTCCGCCTTTGCCTTGTCGCAATCCGATTGTTGCGGCTCCAACGCCTGCTCCACCGACCTGACCGCGCACGAGCTGGGACACGTGTGGGGTGGGTTCCATTGCAATTGCCCCTGCTGCACGATGAACACGCCTCTTGTGTGCCAGAATACGTTCTCTGCCGGGAGCATCAGTTCCATTACAAACCACCGCAACGGCGCGCATTGTTTGGGTTGCACCGAGGGCGGCACCACGCCGCTGCCGTTCTTCGACGATTTTCCGAGTACGACGATTAACCCCGACCTGTGGACCGGCATCGACGGGGCGGCCGCCAACAACAGCGGCGACGGTGAGCCCAGCACACCGTTCTCCCTGAACCTCGACAGCATCGACGAAATTCGCAGTGCGGTGATGGACACCTCCGGCAGCGACCTGTTGGTCGTCAGCTACTGGTGGCAGCGCACCGGCACCACTGGCGGCTCGCCCGAGGCCGGCGAAGACCTCTTCGTCGAGTACTTCAACGCCCTCGATGACTGGATCGAGCTGAATATGCACCCGGGCGACGGGCCGGACGACGATCCCTATCAATTCGTGGAGATCCCGCTGACCGGCGGAGCCCGTCACCCCGGGTTCCGGCTGCGCTTCCGAGCCACCGGCAATGCCAATAACGACGACTGGTTCGTCGACGATGTTTTCATCGGCACACCACCCGAAGACGCCACCACCCCGCTGCCGTTCATCGATGAGTTCCCTTCCACCGAAATCAACACCGAGCTGTGGATCGGCATCGAGGGCGCCAGCATCGATGAGCAGGGCGCCGGCGAACCCAGCGCTCCGTTCTCATTGAACATCGACGGCGTGGACGAAATCCGCAGCGCCAACATGGACACCACCGGCGGGACGAATCTGGCGTTGACCTATTGGTGGCAGCAAGGCGGTGGCGGGGCGGAGGGTGATCCCAATGCCCCTGAAGTCGGCGACGATCTCATTGTCGATTACTTAAACGATCTGGAAGAGTGGGTGGAGATTAACAGGCATCTGGGCGACGGTCTGGGACCGGAGCCCTACCAGCAGGCGTCTCTACCCCTGCCGGCCGATGCCCAGCACGGCAGCTTCCGCTTCCGCTTCCGTGCCACCGGCACCACCGGAGGCCAGCCCGCGGGGTTTGACGACTGGTTCGTCGACAAAGTGTGCGTGGGTACCGCGGCCGAGTGCCAGAGCGGCCAGGCCTGCGGCGGGCCGGAGGATTGCGACGACGGCGTGCCCTGCACGGCCGACGACTGTCTGAGCAACTTCTGCGTCAATGCGCCCGTCGACACGGACTGCGACGACGGCATTGCCTGTACCGCAGATGTCTGCGTCCTGGGCAGCGGGTGCGAAAGCACCCCCGACGACGCGGCTTGTGATGACGGCAACGGCTGCACTCTGGATTCGTGTGACGCCGGCAGCGGGTGTGCCCATGCACCCGACGTGGGCCAACCCTGCGACGACGGCTTGGAGTGTACGATCAACGACATTTGTGACGCCCAAGGCCAGTGTATCGGCGAGGGCGACGGTTGCGTGATCCTCGAAGCCGGCTTGGTCAACCTGCCGATCTGCCAGGACACCGGCCAGGACTTCATCGATGTGCCGCTGGACGTTTGCAAGGTCTATGCGCTCCTGACCTCGATCGATGATCGTTTGCTCAGCGTCGGCAACTCCGACATCACCACCACGGACCCCAGCGGGTTCTTCCAGCACCCGTTCAACGCCACCGTCATCGCGCCGTACTGCCCCTTTATTTCCTTCTTCCCGGATTTGGTGTGTGATTCGTTTATCACGATCGGGTACGCGTGTGGCCCTGAGCCCGCCGGGACCGACAGCACCACCCCCGATGGCAACTTCGATGCCGGTGAGTTCGCAAATAATGGCCACGTCGTCGGTGGCTGGTTCAACGCCAGCCCCCCCAACGGGCAGGGCGACCCCGGCCCGGACCTGCGGATCTTGGTCGCCCAGTTTTCCGTGGCCCAGGGACAGACGGTCTCCGGCACGCTCGATGCCTTTGCCCTCATCGACACCATCATTGTGGCTTTCCCGAATCTTGAGTTCGTTTGCAAGGGCGGGACCTCGCCGTGCAACGAGGCCTGTCCGACCGACGTCGACTTTAATGGCCAAACCGGGGCGTTTGACTTGGCGTTCCTGCTGGGCTGCTGGGGGCCCATCGCGCCGGACGACGCCTGCGCTTGCCTCGACGTCAACGGCGACATGATAATCGGCCCACTCGATCTGGCTTTTCTGCTCGGCTCATGGGGATTGTGTATTTAGGTCGTTCGACAAGCTCGGCACGGGTTCCGTTGGGTACCGAGCGTCATTTGTTTATCAAGCCCGTGGGTGTTCAAGGGAGCACCTGCGGGCTTTTTAGGTCACATCAGGACAAGAGCCCTCGGATCTACTGATGTCTTAAATAGCGAAGCAAATAAGGAGCCGCGGGCGCGGAATGGAACCCGACTTGTCAGGAGCCCGCGCGAGGATTCATACAGAGCAGATTCGCCTGCTTCCCCTATTGATGCCGGCTTAGCAATCCCTTCGTAACCGAGCTCGGTCGCACAGGAATTAGAGTGGGTTAATGTGTGCGCGCAATACCCTCCTCAAAACATGGTATGATGTGAACTTGAAGAACATTTGATCACAAGTGACCTGCAGACTCCCTTTCCACATCGGTCGAGTGAAGGAGATCGCGATGCGCTATTCCATCCTGGTGACGCTGACAGTGGTTGGCGCCTGGGGCTCTTCCAGTTATGGGCAATCGACGCTCGATTACCCGGTCGGGCAACGACAGACCTACAACGTCGACAGCGGCGCCCAGAACAACCCGGCCGAGGCTTTCGAGACCGTGTTCGAGAATCTCGTGCAAATCGAAGATGCTGCATGGCTGCGAATCTACTTTGGAGAGGTAACCCTCGCAGAGGGCAGTTACATCCGCATAACCTCGCTGCAGGACGGCGAAGTGCAGGAGTTGGATGCGCGAGAATTGGCCCTGTGGAGCAATTCCTCGGCCTACTTCAACGGCGATGCCCTGCAAGTGGAATTGGTCGCCGGTCCGGGGACGAGGGGAAATCGCGTCATCATCGAGCAAGTGGCCCATCACGCGCGCGGGCGGCACGTAGCGGGCGGTCCCGGACAATGCGGCATTTGCGGCAGTGATGACCGCGTACCTTCCAATGAGCTGTGGTCCGGCCGGCTGCTGCCGGTGGGCTGTACGGCCTCGGTGTGGAATCAAAGCAGTTGCCTGGTCTCGGCAGGACACTGTATGACGAGCGGGCTGGTCATTCAATTTAATGTGCCCGATTCCAGCCCAGGCTGTTTCCTGAACAACCCTCCACTCGCGGAGCAGTTTCCGGTTCTAGTGATCCAGTTCACGAACGGGGGCATTGGAAATGACTGGGCCGTGATGACCTCCGGAACCAACAATCTGGGCCAGACCATCTACGAGCGCTATGGTGAACTTCGCCCGATCAGTAATGTCGATGGATCGGTAGGCCAAACCGTCGGCGTTTGGGGATACGGCGTGGATAACACTTGTACGCTAACCCAGACGCAACAGACTGACAGCGGCCCTATCGAAACAGCGCCCTCTACCTTTTACACGTTCCCCG
>JACZTW010000112.1 GCA_022573485.1 Planctomycetota bacterium | reverse complement strand
CTCTTCCGATACGAGCGAAGAGGCGTACCAGCGCTCGTACGCCGTGGGCTGATCCCACAGGGACTTCAATTCGGGGCCGGTATCCGGCTCGGACATGGATCACCGCCTGCCACTTCGGCGAAAACGCCCGTTGATTCAGAGATGTCGCGGGGAACTGTCCCGTTCGCCAACGGGCCACACGAGGGTCGGCCGGGCCGACTTTGGCGAGTTCGACAGACGCGCGAATGCGCTATCGTCCCACCGGCTCGGTGACGTTTGAATAGAGCAACACACCCTCCGGTACGCTGGTCGCGGTCGATAGGAATATGGGCGCGTACTTGAGCAACTCTTCCGGGTTTTCGATGTCGTCGAAGGGAATACCTGTCATGCCCTTCAAAAACTGTCCGGTCATATCATAGCTGAGGTTGATTTGCCCACCGTCCTCTTTCTCCGCAGCCGCCTTGGCCTGTTTGTGCAGCGCCAGAGCGGCCGTCAGGAATTTATGTGTGTCCACGTATGCCCCGTGCCAGACTGTGGGCGGCGCCATGCGGGCTGCGAACTGAAACTGCGGATCCGAAGCCAGCGTGGGTCCGCCCTTGCCGGCGGCGGATCGGATGAGTTGCTCAACGCCCTGCGTGTTGCCGAGGGCCAGCGCCTGATCCGTGAGCGCCGCCGAAAAGCCGGGCATCATGAATGTGTCGTAAACCGGTTGGCCCAGGAAGTCCCGCTTCATCATGAACGGACTCAGCATCGGCATCGAGAACAATTGAGCGACCGCTTCGCGGTTGGTGTGGTTCAGCGACAGCAGCATTGACACATTTTCACTCTTATACGGCGGACTCATCGCGAACTGAATCTTCAGCGGCATGGCGAAGCTCTTGAACAGCTTTTCCAGGTCGAGGGTTACCTCTTCGCTGATCGGGATCTGTAGTCCCGCTTTGAACTGCTCCGCGCCTTCGGGATCGGTCTTGCGCTGGATCTCGTAGATTTCATCGAGGAGCGTCTCAAACTTGAAGTTGTACCATGCTGCGAAGATCGTGCTGTCGGGAAACGGACTGTCCTCCAGCAACGGTTTGTTCACGACGTTTTCGGTGAGCAGCTTGGCCACCCCGGTGCGATCTCCGGCCACGGGGACGAAGCCGCGAAGTTCGGCGGACACGCGCTCCTTCGGCGCGATGGCGATTGTGCCGACCACCGCGCCAATCTTGTCCAACGCCAAAGCCTCGCGATGTTCCTTGATTCCCGGGTTGAGTTCCGCCGCCATGCCGATCAAGAGCGGCAGATTGGCGAAGAAGTTGATTTGCCCCAAGGGGGCGCACCGTTTCTTCAGCGTCTCATAGTTCTTGGTTTGTGCCAGTGAATCGACGCCCTTGTTCTTGACGCGCTTGATGATTTCCTTGAGGAGCGCAACGTCTGATCCGATGGCGGTGACGGTGCCCATCGTTGCGAAAGACACTGTCTTAGCCGCGATGGGTATTCCAGCCAGCGCGCCGGGAGTGGTAACCTCGACACGCGGCGGAGTCTGTTGGCCCGGCTCGGCCGGCGGGGTTGCCGGTTCGCTCGGCTTCTTGCCCGCGGTCAGCGTGGTGATGGTCACGCCGTCGAAGTTTTCGGTGGTCTTGACGCCCCCGAGCTCGATCGCCTTGGCCACCGCTTGCTTGATCGAGTCTTGTAGCTTGGAGTCATTCTCGCCCCAGTCGGCCACCACGGCCATGAGCGGCGTGGGTTCGTCCGCCCCGGCTTCCACCCTTAGCTTGAGCACGAACGCCGCGCCGCCCGTCGGTTCGACCTTCAGTTGTTCCACGCTGTCCAGGCCGAGCGTCGCCACCATGACTTTCAGGAGTGCATCGAACTTACCGGTGATTTCGGCTGTCATTTTCTTCATTTGCGGATCATTGACGACGCGGTGAAAGGAGGTTTTCTTCCATTGCTCCATGAGCTTGGGGAAGTCGGGCACCTCGACGAGCACCACGGTGTCGGCGGGGGCCCACGATGCCGGCCCATCCGCCTGGGCGAGTGAAGTTGCGGCGAATGTAATCGCTGTGACGGACAGAACAAGCGTCCATAAGGGGATCTGTGCTGATTTGTGCATGATCAAAATAGTTCCTTTTGTTGTGGGCGCTGATGAACGGCAAGCGTTATGGGTACCCGCGCTCAACTTTGCCCTCCAAGGAGCGTGAATCTCGGGACTCCAGACCCGTTCAATAACAATACCGCACCGCCCGCCTCTCCACAAGCAACGGAAGCCCGCGAAGCCGGGAGTGCTCACGGCCGGATGGAAAGGCACACTTGGCCCGCTATGTAGTTTCGTGGTAATGTAAGCCCTTCGATGTCAATGCTCGGGCGAGTGGCGGAATGGCAGACGCTGGGGACTTAAAATCCCCTGGGGTAATACCCCGTGCGGGTTCGACTCCCGCCTTGCCCATGGTTTACAGGGCCATGGTCGATTCGGCAGTGGATCGCCGGGCGTCGATGAGGCGCCGAGCGGGTCGATTTGCGTTCAGACTGTGTGCATCGCGGCCACACCGGTGCCGGTCGTCGCCATCGTCTCCTGCCTACGTGCCTGCTGCTCGGGATGCACCGTGCCGGATCCAGAGATAGACCATGAATCCCATTCCGAGGACAGCGAACGGCAACATCGACATGAACCAGATCGTCGGATTCATCACGAGATCGGCAGCGCTTCCCTGCGCAGCCGCGGCGGGGATGGCATACGCGTCAAGCAAGGAGCCGAGCCCGAACCCGGCAAGCATGGCACCGAAGTATTGGAACGAATCGATTACGCCGGCGGCGAAACCCGCCATCTTCCGTCCGCCAACGTCCATGGCCGCTGCGGTTCCAAGGATCGAGTGGGTTGCATTGCAGCCTGTGTGAATCCCGAGAATCAGCAGGAGCGACAACGTGACAGAACCGGAAAACGCTCCCCGAGACATCACAATCGCCAGCACGATGAAGACAACCTGAACCGCGTAGAGCACTGCGGCGACCGGCGCTCGACGACCCTTCACAAGCTTGTCCGAAATGATTCCTGAGGCCAACGAACCCGCAGAGGCCAACACGGGCAAGAGCACGACAGCAAACCACCAAAACACAGCGCTCCCTTCACCCACCTTTTCGACGGACCAAATCTCCTTAAGATATATTGCGTACCAGGCGTAGATTGCCTTACGCACAAATCCGGTACAGAAGTACGCGCCCGCGACGATCCAAACAATGGAATTCGAAGTGATCTTACGAAAGATTTCGCCGAGCGGAATGTGTTCGTGCGGATCATCGGTAGAACTTTCTTCGTCATGGATGATGCTATAGCCGGCCTCTTCGGGGTGGTTCTTGACCGTCAAGTTCATCAGAATCACGATGATCACAACGATGAACGGGGGCACAATGAACATGTACCGCCAATCAAGCTCGGGGACGGTAATGGTAAAGAAGATCAGTGGGACCGCGAAGCCCGTAGCCAGCAAAGGCGCTAACTGCCCGACGCCCATTTGGCCCAGGTTGATCATGATGCCGAAAATCCCCGCGAACGAGCCGCGTTCCTGCCGACGGAACCAGGCAGCGTTGATCTTGACCATGCCCGGGGCGCCGAAGGCTTGCGCGTAGCCATCCGCCAGTCGGATGATGAGAAGCGCGAAGAACAGCCAGCCGATGTTCGACCAAGCGACGAGACCGAAGGCCAGGTTCAGGATTACGGTTCCGACAGCGCCGATCGTCATGGCCTGCTTGCCGCCGATGCGGTCGGTGAACAAACCGTTGACGAATTGGCCGACGGCGTAGGCCCCGTCGCGCGCGGTCTGAATGGCGCCGTATTCCTTGTTCGAGAAGCCGAGCCCCTCCTTCAGCTCAGGGGAGATGATGCCCAAGTTGTAGCGGCACAGGTAGTACGATGCGTATGTCAGCCCGAGGAAGAACCAGTTCTGCACGCGCCGGCGGCGATAGCCCGGAGGATGGCCGCTGAAGACTCTGTCTGTCGCAGGCGCGTCAGCCAAGTGAGACCTCCCGCAGTCGTGTCGAATTGGATTTGAGTGTGGAACGGGCCGAAAAGCTTACTGCCGCCATCAGCTTGCCGGGATGAGTATCGCCCACGGTCACGCCGAGAACCATGAAAACGATGTTCTCGGAATCGGGGGCGGGCGTCTGCCATTTGAATTGGAACATACGATTGCAGTTGCCCCTGAGGGGTTCGAGGTCCGGGTGCGTCTTGGTGCAGGAATTGACCCGTATGCCCGAGCCCAGAACCCGCTAGAGGAATCGGTGTTGCGGCGGCTTCGGGGGCGCCCAATCATCCGCCGCAACGTCGGTGAATCATACTCGCCGCACTGCCAAGTGTAAACCAGTCTCAGCGCCAGCCCGCATGGGCGCCAGCGTGTGACGCGTTTTGATACTATTCCATTGCAATCCACACATGCCTGGGCTAAGCTCCCGCGCGCTACAGCACTACGGGTCTAAAGACTCATCGCGCCGAGCCCTGTTTTTGGGAACATCCTGAGTATGGTCAGCGAATCCTCAGACGCCGCCACATTGCCGGGCGGGACTTCCGAAACAGGGACCGCGCAGGTGTGTCCTACGCCCGTCCTTGCGCATCAGCCGTCAGGCTGGATGACGACCTGCATCCGCTTCGCCGGCGCGATGTTCTTTCTGTACTTGTTCCTCGTTTCGATAAAGGCGATGGGCGGGGGACTCAAAACCTACGCCCAGGATCCCGCCAACGACGCCAGCATTCACAAATTGTTCGCTGCTGCAAATAACCCGTTCGTCAGTTTGGCAGTAGGGATTCTGATCACTTCCATCGTTCAGAGTTCGTCATTCACGACTTCATTCATCATCGCGCTGGTGGCCGCCGGCACGCTCGATCCACGGCACGCGGTTCCGGCAATCATGGGAGCCAACATTGGTACCAGCGTGACCAATACACTGGTGAGCCTTGCGCATCTGCGCCACCGCCACGAGTTCCGCGCGGCGTTCGCCGCGGCCACTGTCCACGACATCTTCAACTATCTGACCGTCATTTTACTCTTGCCGCTGGAGTATTTCTTCGGGTTTCTCAGTACGCCGGCGCGGTGGATGACAAACGTATTCAACCTGCCGGAGGATCTCAAGGTCGGCGGGGGGTTCGTCAGCACGATCACCAAGCCGTTGATCAACCAGTACAAACATTTCCTGTCAGACGGATTGAATCTTGACCGCAATGCCGTCGGTATATTTCTCGCACTGACCGGCGCGTTTTTCTTATTCGTCGCCCTGATCATGCTCGTCCGCATACTCAAGGGATTGATGCTCGGAAGACTGGAGGCTTTGTTTCGACGCTTCTTTTTCTCCAATGCTTTCGTGGCTCTGATTGTGGGAATCGTCATCACCGTCATGGTGCAATCGAGCAGCGTGACGACAAGTTTGATCATTCCCTTTGTGGGCGCGGGAGTGCTCACGCTCAGGCAGGTCTTTCCCTATATGGTTGGCGCCAACATTGGAACCACTTGCACCGGCCTGCTGGCCGCTGCTGCCGCGGCGACCAGCGGCTCCGTCATGGTAGCATTTGTGCATTTGCTGTTCAATTTGATCGGGGCTGCGATTTTTATCCCGTTGCGACGGATCCCGATCACTTTGTCTGAGAAGTTGGCCCGGTTTGTCGCCCGCAACCGATACGTTGCATTGCTCTATATTGCGGGTATGTTCGTGGTGTTGCCGGTGGTGTGTATCTACGTGTTTTCGCTGTTCCGGTAGGAATGGCTGCCGGCAGGAGGTGCCGCAATGCTGAAGAACCTGATCGAAGCGTTCCGCGGCGGGGACGCGCTTCGTGAGATGCTGCAGAAATTCGACCAGATGCTGGACAAGGCAGATTGGGTATTCTCTCAAACCAGTCCCGACAACGTCAGCGCCGCGGATCTGCAGAAAGTCCGTAACGGAATCTATGCCAACGATCGACGCATCAACGAGTTGGAACGCAGCATTCGCTATCGCGTCTTGACTCACTTGACCGTCAATCCCGGCGAAGATGCGAGCACGTGCATGATGCTGATGGTGGTCACCAAAGACGCCGAGCGGATCGGGGACTATTGCAAGAACATCTTCGAGGTCCTGCTGTACTGCGGCGCGTCCCGCTATGCCTCGATGCACGTGGGCGAGCTTCAGGATGTCCGCCGCAAGGTCGAGCAAATGATGCCGCAAACTCGGCAAGCGTTCAGCGGCGGAGATGTGATCGCGGCTCAGCAAGTCATCGAATCTGCGGGAGGCATCTCTCAGCAGACGGACTCCCTGGTTCAACAAATTCTGCAAGCGGAAGAAAGCCCGGCCAAGGAGCCCGCGGCACAAGCGTTGCTCGCCCGACACTACAAGCGGATCAGTTCCCACCTCTCCAATATTTGCTCCGCCATCACCTCGCCCGTGGACATGCTGGGCTACTACTACGAAGCGGGATCGAAGAAGAGCTAGCCGAGGAATCGAGCAGCGCCCGAGGAGGGACTTCGGCGAGTTCAAGTGCGTGTCCACTTCGCAAGGTCGTTTCCCGAGCGCTCCCGCTGCTTGTGGACCAACCGTGGGCTCTGGTACCATGCCCGGCTCAAATGTTGCGATTGGGAAACTCTCTTGAACTGGCTTTCGAATCACAAGCGATTCACGACGGTCCTGGCGCTCGCTTACCTCGTGGCCAACATCTTCACGCATGAGACCGTCCAGCACATCGCCAAGTGGATTCAGGACAGCCTCACGCCGGCGGGAACCAACACGCTGGTCACGGTCGTCGCCCTGCTCCTCCTGCTTGTAGCCGCCGTTATGATTCCCGCGCGGCTGCGGCACGCTCCGCAGAAGTTCCTGAAGATCTTCTATTGCGTCGTAACGGCGGCATTCGTCGTGATGACCTATACGCGGCTGTTCATGATCAATACTGAGAGCATTCACTTCGTTCAATACGCCCTGCTGGCGGTCATTGTATTCGCCGTCACGCCGCGGTTCGGCGAGACCGTCTTGCTGGTGACGATCCTCGGAGCGATTGACGAAAGCTACCAATACTGGGTGCTCAACCGGAACGAGCCTCAGTATCTGGACTTTAACGATATGATTCTGAATCTCGAAGGGGCAGCGATCGGCGTGCTGGCGCTGGCGGTGCTTGCCAGGCCGAATTCCGACACGGCGCCGTCGGCCACCTACTCGATCAGCCGGTTTCTCAAGTCGCCGGCATTTCTGATGGCAATTGGAATCGCACTCGTTGCGGGGCTGCTCGCCGTGCTGGGCGAGGTCGCTTTGTATTGCGAGTCGGGCGCGTGGGTTGTGCTCCGGAGCATTGGGCCGCCGCCCACGGAGTTCTATACTACATCGTATTGGGGCAAGACATGCCACGTGCTCATGCCCTGGGAAGGCCTGCTGATGATTGCAGGGATGACGGCGTTCTATGTGTTCCTCGACTTTCGGCTCGTGCTTCAGTTCCGCCGCCTGCGCTAAGCGCGGCTGCCAAACTGTGTGCGGAGTTGGAAGTGCCGGCAACGACCGATGCGGAATGGTCGCGTGAAACGAAGTGTTTCGACATGTCCGAAGACCAGTTCCTGGGCTGTGGTTGCTGCCCCGTTGCTGATTGTAGCGTGCGGGCTGGGGGCATACTTCAACAGCTTCGGTGGGGCGTTCATCTTCGATGATCTGCCATGGATCGTCGATAATCCCAGCATTCGGCATCTGTGGCCGCCGTGGGACGCCATGGGCCGCACGCTGCGACCGCTTCTGTTTTACACATTGGCCATCAACTACGCGATCAGCGGTCTGGAGGTGTGGTCCTATCATGCCGTGAACCTCGCCATCCACATTCTCGCCGCCTTGACGCTGTACGGTCTGGTTCGACGCACATTGTTGCTGGAGTCGTTGCGCGAGCGCTATGTGCAGTCTGCTCGCTGGCTGGCGCCGGCGGCGGCGCTGATTTGGCTCGTGCATCCGCTGCAAACGCAGAGCGTGACCTACATCATTCAGCGCGGCGAATCGTTGATGGGCCTGTTCTATCTCTTGACCTTGTACTACGCGGTTCGCGGAGCTCGGTCGGGACACGCTTGGCGATGGTATGTCGCCGCGTTCATCGCTCATTCGTGCGGCTTGGGCGCCAAGGAGATCATGGTTACGTGCCTGCCGGTGCTGTTCCTCTTCGATGTTGCGCTCCTGAGCGGCTCGATCGGTCGGGCGATCCGCAAACGCTGGGCTTTGTATGTCGCCATGGCGGCGCCGGGATTGATCTTCCTCGGCCCGTCGATCGTCCGAGATCCAGCGCCGTACTTCTCGCTCAGATTCGATGTCGAAGCAGTCGCTCCGCTGCAATACGCGCAATCGCAGCCCGGCGTAATCCTTCACTACTTGAAGCTGGCGTTTTGGCCTGCGCCCCTCTGTTTCGATTACGATTGGCCCGTCGCGAAGGGATGGGGCGAGGTCGCGCCGCCCGCGATCGTCATCGGGCTGCTCTTGCTGGGAACAATATGGGCGCTGTGGCATCGGTGGGCGTGGGGCTTTGTGGCGGCAGCGTTCTTTCTGATCTTGTTGCCCACTTCGAGCATCATGCCGATCCGGGACCTGGCGGTGGAGCATCGCATGTATCTGCCGTTGGCGGCGGTTGTGGTGCTCACGCTTGTTTGCGGCGAATCCTTGCTGCGCCGCCTGGTCGTGCAGCATCGTACGCGCACACGTTTGGCCGTCGGCGTGGTCGGCGTCATGGTCGCTGCCTGCGGCTATTTGACCTATGAGCGTAACACGGACTACCGCAGCGCCAATTCGCTCTGGAGCAGCGTCATCACGGCACACCCCGAGAACGCTCGTGCCCACAACAACCTGGGGGCCGCTTGGGCAGCGCAGAGGGAGTTTGAACGGGCGCAGGCCTGCTATTTGCAAGCACTGCAACTCCGCCCCGATTACGCCGAAGCACACAACAACCTGGGTGTGGCCATGATCCACCAAGGTCAGCTTGAGGCGGCGCTGGCCCATTGCGGTGAGGCGCTGACCATCAAGCCGAACTACGCGGATGCCCATATCAACGTCGGCATGGCGCTGGCTCGCCAGGGAAAGATGGAACAAGCGCGGGCCAGCTATGCCGAAGCGCTGCGGTGCAACAACAACCTGCCGGTCGCACACAACAATCTGGGCACAACCTGGGAGAAGCAGGGTGATCTCGCAAGAGCGGCGGCCTGCTATGCCGAAGCGCTGCGCCTGGACGACAGATACGCCATGGCCCACGTAAACCTCGCCAACATTTTGCTCCAAGGCGGAAAGCCCGAAGAGGCCATCGCCCACTATCGCACCGCCCTGCGTATCGACCCAATGTTTGTGCCGGCCTGCAACAACCTCGGCACAGCCTTGATGTCGGTCGGCAGGAAAGAAGAGGCCCTGGCCCAATTCCGGCGTGCTCTGCAATTGCAACCGAACGACATCAACGCTCGAGAGAACCTCCACAAGGCCCAGCAGAATCCGAGATGAAGTTGCGCGTCGCCGGCGCGCCGGGACCAGTGGCACCCCAAACGGAATCTCTCGAACCACGAACCACGAATCACGAACCCCGAACCTCGAATCACTCCGATACAAGCTTGTCACTCTGCTCAACGAACTTGTCGCCGCTCCATTCGCTGTCCTCCTGGATCATGTCTTCTCTCTTGGCCTTCGCGTCGGCGCGGGCTTTTGCCTGGCGGGCGACGAGGTCGGCGTGCGTCGTGAAGTACTGCAAACTGTGGCCTCGGAAGTCGTCGATGGTCGCGAAGTTGTGCTTGGCCATGAATGCCGTCAATCCGTCGCGCAGCGTGTTGATCATGCCGTAGCCGTGGATCATCACGCCGGTACACACTTGCACGGTGTGCGCCCCCACCAATAGGAACATCGCTGCGTCGTCGCCGTCCTCGATGCCGCCGATGCCGCTCAGCGTGCGATCGGGGAAGTCAGCCCGGATCAATTGCGCGAGTTCCATAACCATGCGCAGGGCGATCGGCCGAATCGCACGGCACGAGTACCCGCCCGGCTCGCTGTAGCCTTCGACCGTCGGCTGCGGGCGCAATGTGTCCAGATCGATGCCCATCACGCACAGGATGGTGTTGATCGCGCTGACGCCTTCACAATCCGCCGCCAGCGCCGCCCGCGCAGGGTCGACAATGTGCGTCACGTTCGGCGTCATCTTGGCCCACACCGGCACGGTGGCCACCGCGTTGACCCAGGCGCAGACTTCCTTGAGGATCTCCGGATCTTCGCCCATGGCTGAGCCCATCTTGCGTTCGGGCAGGCCGTGCGGGCATGAGAAGTTCAGCTCGAATGCGTCCACACCTGTCTCTTGGCAGCGCTCGATGATCTCGACCCAGGCGTCTTTGCGGAGCTCCTCCATCACGGATGCGATCAATATGCGCTCGGGATACTTGTCCTTGACTCGCTTGAACTCGTCGATCCAAGTATCGAAAGGCCGATCGCTGATCAATTCGATGTTCTGCCAGCCGATGATCCCACGATCGCTGGCCCGCAGCCGAGCGTAACGCGGCTGGACGTTTATGACCTTCGAGGCGTCGAGGCTGACGGTTTTGCTGATGACCGCACCCCAGCCTTCGTCAAAGGCTTTGCCGATGACGTTGGCATTGGTACCCGGCGGCCCCGAGCCGATGACGAACGGGTTCGGCAGCTTCAGACCGTTGACGATGACACTCAAGTCGGGCATGTCCAGGCTCCTATTGCGGGTCGCGGATCAAGTTGATGGGCGGTATATCATAGCCGTCCCGCCTCGCCTCGCCACCACCTCGGGAGTGTCGGCGGAATGCCCACTGAGGACACGGCCCCACCCGCAAACCCGTGCAGGCCTCTGTCTTCCGCCCAAATGGCTTTGTTCGGCCACTGAGCTTTGGGGGGCTTTGGCAACGTGCCGATCGGGGTGTCCGTGTGCCACGGACCGCCGCGGCGGATCGGCGGTGCTGTAGCGGTCGACCTCTGTATCGACCGGAGCGCCGACGTGTTGCGAGCGTCCGGTCGATGGTCCGCCGAGGTGCCGCCGCTCTTGAGCGGTGCGCGCCTGCGGCGGCTCCCTACTGAGCCGCAGCCTTCCCTTCGGGTCTGAGCCTCAGGGTCGAAGACAGGCTGCGGACCGCTGTCGCGCCGATCTACGGACGGTCCGGACC
>JACZTW010000331.1 GCA_022573485.1 Planctomycetota bacterium | reverse complement strand
CCACCCGCATCCTGCCGGTGATCCTGCTGTTCTTGATTCCGCTGGCGGTGCTGTTCTCCGCAGTGATGCTGGCCGTGTGCAGCTTTGCGCGGACCTTCAAAGAAGCCCAGCACTACGTCATGCCCGTGATGGTCTGCGCGCTGGTGCCGGCGGGCTTGGCCATACTGCCGGGTACGGAACTCGAAGGCGTCATGGTCGTCATGCCGGTGGCCAACATGGTGCTGCTGACCCGCGAACTCCTGTTGGGCAACGCCGGCGCCGGCACGATCATCATCGTACTGTTGTCTACCTGTCTTTACGCGCTTACTGCCGTCGCAGTCGCGGTGCGTGTGTTCGGGCAGGAAGCGGTCATGTTTGCCGATTCGGGCTCGTGGCGGGCACAGTTTGATCGCCGCATGATTCGGCCAAGCGCCCATCCCAAGCCGACATTGGCTCTGATGTACGTGGCCCTGCTGTTTCCGGTGTGGTTCTACATCCAGGGCGGCCTCGGCCTGCGCTCCGACGACTTTGTTGTCACAGTGGTCATCACGCAGATTCTCATGATGCTGTGTTTCGCTGTCTTGCCGATCGCAGTCGTGATCTACTACAAAGTCGATGTACGAAACAGTTTCAGCTTGCGCGTCCCTCACCTGCGTTACGTGCTGGCCGCTGTGCTCATTGGGCTGAGCACGTGGGCGCTGACGCATGAACTCATCATCGTGCAACTGACCTATGGGTGGTTCGGCATTACCGAAGAAGCGCTCAAGCGCAGCAGCGAGGCCGGTGAGCAACTGCTCAGTTTATCTCCTTTGGTGGCGATCTTCTTGCTGGCGGTGGTGCCGGGGATCAGCGAAGAACTGTTGTTCCGAGGCCTGTTCCTGAACGGGTTGCGAAATGCGACAAGGAAGTGGCCGGCGATCATCGCCGTCGCGTTGACGTTCTCCGTGTACCATTATGTCATTCAACGGTTCGTCGTGACCGTTTCGCTGGGCATCTTGCTGGCCTATCTGTGCTGGCAGGCGCGCTCAGTGTTCCCGGCCATGATCGCGCACATCATGCACAACGGCATCCAGATATTTCTGGGTCTGCCCGCCACCGGCGATCGCCTGAGCCGATTCCTGGGCATCCCGACGAGCGAGGACACGGCCCTGGCCCACTTGCCGTGGCACATTGTGGTCCCCGCAGCCGCATTGCTGGTTCTCGCCATTGCCTTGTGCAGGTGGGAGAGTCGGCAAGGGGTGGCAACCGATGTCGCCCTCTCGCCGGACGAACTCGGGCGCTCCGGCGCAGTGCGGAATTGAATTACGAATTACGAATGCCGAATTGCGAAAGAAGATTGCGAGCGCCCGCCGTGATTGGAAGGCAGTTTCCGACGATCAAGGATTCTCCGGCTTCAACCCGCGCGGATCATCATCCACCAACATGCTCTTCAGTCTCGCCAGTTTCGCTTGAAGCTCCGCGACCTTCTCCGCTGAAAACCGCCGCACTTCGTTTGGATCGCGCCGGCTGTTCAAGTCGAGCGCGGTGGCCAGCTCGTGGCTCGCTCGCCTCAAGGCCGACACATCTCCGGTTCGTTCATGCTGCATCAGTAGAATTGTGCTCATTCTGATTCGATCGTTCGGGTTCGTCGGGTACAGTTGCAACACTTGCTCATAGTAGCGAACGACCTTCTCCAGAAGCTCAGCCCGCTGAGGATGGAGGGCATACTCCGCCAAGAGCGCAGCTATGGACACACGAAAGACTGACACATTATTCGGATCTCGGGCGCGGAGCCCATTTTTCGAGTAGGGCGGAACCCGACCCATTTGATCGACGAATCCAAGCTCCGCGTGGGGCGCGAGCGCCAACAGTTGGACCCATTCCCGCATTGGCGTGGGGTCGAGAACATCCGCCGACAGGGCACGCACGTAGTATTGCTTCGATTGGTCGATGTCTGTTCTCGCCAAACTTCTTCCCGCGCAGAGATTCTTCCAGCACCGAGACACAGGCTGAATCCCGAACAAATAGACGATCGTGACGCACATCAGTGTCGCAACAACTACCGGCGGAGCCAGCCGCAGCCGCGAACGACTGTGAAGTGGCGACTCAGCCGTGTGCTCATGGCTCACCTCACCCGCTTTGCCGTTGCGCATCGAAATGCACACTCCCAGCATTGCGAAGAAAGTTGTGGCGGCGCCGGGAATGAACAGGCTGAACGTGACCAGGTTGTGAATCAGGAAGGCGAAGAGACCGACGCCGAGGATGCCGGCAGGTGTGATGGGGAATGCAGTGGCCTTGATCGGATCGCCCGAAGAAATCCCCCAGGCGGCACAAATGGCGAATGCCGCCATCCAGCCGAGCATCGGAAACGTCAGTTGGGCGTAGATGTAGTTGAAATCATGCCCGACAATCCAAATCTGTAGCGGCCAGATTGCAAGAAACAGCAGCGCACCCCACAGCATCGGGCGGGGGACGTCGCTGTCACCGCGCGGAGGAGCACGGGACGCGTCCTCATTCCGCAATCCGCAATCCGCAATCCGCAATCCAGCGACGACCCGCGAGCCGCCGACGAGCATGAGAATCATACCTGCCAATCCGCCGAGGCCCCATTCTGCGGCTGCTTGGGCGAGGAAGTTGTGCGGGTTGATGATTTCCTCCGGCGACTTGATTTCTTTGTAGCGGGGATAAAAGCGACCGTATTGCCCGCTCCCGACGCCGAGCAGTGGATGGTCGGCCACCATCTTCGTCGTTGTTTCCAGGTACCACCAGCGATAAGTCAGCGAACCGCCGGGCAGACTGCCCTTTGCCAAGCCATAGGTCCCAACGCAGGCGAGCCCGCCCAAAA
>JACZTW010000001.1 GCA_022573485.1 Planctomycetota bacterium | reverse complement strand
TTGAGCAGCTCTGCACCGTCTTGAAACAACTCAGCGGCGTCCAAGCCGACGCAGGACAGCCTGACGGCGTACCGTTGCCGACACAGATGGAACGACTGTACGAATTCTACGAGCCGATCTTCCAGCGAACATATGACAACTACACCATCCGCCTGCGCGACATCGAGCAATTGCAGAACATCGCCGCCTCGTACAAATCGCGCTGCAAGTTCATCACCGACTTGACACTCGATCCGCCGAGTTCAACATCCGATCTCGCCGGACCGCCGCACCTTGATGAAGACTACTTGATCCTCAGCACCATCCACTCCGCCAAGGGCTGCGAGTGGGACGTGGTGCACATTATTCACGCCGCCGACGGCATGATTCCGTCAGACATGTCCACCGGCAACGACGCCGGAATTGACGAAGAGCGACGCCTGTTCTATGTGGCGATGACGCGCGCCAAAGACATGCTGTACGTGTACTTTCCCCTGCGCTATTACCATCGCCGCCACGCCCTCGGCGACGGCCACAGCTTCGCCCAATTGACCCGCTTCATCACCAAGCCGGTCCGGGCGCTCTTCGAGGAGCGCACTCCACCGCAGGAACAAGCCGCCGAAGACCAGCCGGAGCCCAGCCCCGCCGACGTCGGGCAAACCGACGACTGGCTGAAACAGCTATGGCAGGCGTGAATTCCGGCCACCAAGGCGTCAAGACACAAAGATGGGAGACAATCGGTCTTCTCTGCCTTCGCGCCTTTGCGCTTGCGTGGCAAGTGACTCGTCAAACGGCCGGGGAAGAATCCGTCGCTCCAGATCAGCGCTCGTCGAGCCACTCAGCTATTTCGTGGCGCTCGATTTCGAGATAGGCGTTGAAGTCGGCCATTTGATCCGGATCGACGACCATGATGTAGTACTTGCCGAAGCTGTTCTTGACCAAGGCGGTCTTGAAGCCCTGATCGGCGAGCCGGCCGTTGATTGAGGGCGTGGCGTAGAAACCCCAGCTTTTGGCGACGAAGTCATGTTCCTTGCCGCTGGGCGTAACGAAGGTGACTTGCTCGTCCGGCTCCAGATAGACACGACCGCAGTCGGAAATATCGATCTGCTTGCGCAGGCCCACTTGAAACACGCGCCGTGGATTGCTCGTCTCAATTCTCATGAGATTCTATGTACTTCCCTCCCACTACCGAATGTTCGCCCGAACAATTGGTTTCTGAATGGAAAGCGCAGTGCGCAACGTCTGCCAAACGACGAAGTCACATCGAGAGACCCAGCCGTTGGCTTGCCGTTTAGCAGCCCTACCGAAGACGGTCGGCGTATGGCCACGAGTTGTTTTAGCAACACAACATTCCATCCGACCGCCCGACTCCCTGGAGACTCAGCATCATAGCGATTCATCCAGCGCCGAATCGTCCAACTGCCACCGCCCGTCCACTTCCCCCCAAATCTCCCCGTTACGATACTTGTCCATCACCGCCCAGAACTGCTCTTTGGAACAGCGCAGCAAATCAACGAAATCATCCACATAATAATCCGAAAGATCCCGGCGATCATGGCTGCGGACGATTGTGATCGCTTCCGCGCGCGTCATTCGCCCACTGCGAATCTCTTCGCAGGCGTGGTCGGTCGCCCTGCCGTAGCCGAATTTGAGCACCTTCATGTATTGATGAATGCGGTTGATTTTCTCGTCGATGCCCACGTAATCGCGGAATGTGCCTTCGCGCGGCTCGCGCAGCGATTGAAACCCGTATTCCCTGGCGATCTCCAGGTGCGTCTCCGAATCCCACGGAAAGAAGCTGCTCAGGAAAACAGCTTCGATATTCGCGGCAGCGAGTTCCGCTTCCGGAAAATCGTAGACCTTCAAAACGCGCTCGGGGATATCGTACTTCGCACAGATGTCCTGGACGGTGATGCCTTTGGTCATAACATGCTTGAGGAACCACGCGCGATCGATGTGGAATTTCCGCCGTGAGGCTTCGTCCCCGCCGTACTCGAAGGCCGAGTTTTCGCCCTCGAACACCAGCGGCACTTGAAACTGGACCGCCGTCCACAATGGATAGGCGAACAGCAGCCCGTGACTCATCAGGTCCGGGTCGCCGTAGTCCTCGAAGCCGAGGCGGATCATTTGAGTGTGGAACTTTTGCTCTGGCCTGATGATGATCAGCGAAGCCCCCATCTTCGGAATCAACTCGAGATTCTGACGGCCGATCTCGGTCTTGATGCCGTAGTCCACGTTCACCGCCAAAACGCGCAGGCCATACTTCATGGCAATGTGGACTTGAAAGATGCTGTCCTTGCCGCCGCTCACCGGCACGAGCACGTCGTAGAACGGTGCCTTCCTTTCCTTGGCCTGTTCGACTAACTCGTCAAGCTGGCGCCGGCGCGCAGTCCAGTCGATGCCGTTGAGGTGCGCCTGTTTGGTCTCGTGAGCCTGGCAGGCAGCACACACACCGTCGGCATCGAAAGTCAGAAACGGCTTGGAGTCCGGCATGACGCATTTTGTGCAGTAGGTCAGCTTCTTCATCGTGGATCACTCTCGATTTTTCACAACTCGCGCGGGATTACCCACCGCCACTTTGTACTCTGGAATGTCCCGCACCACAACCGCACCCGCACCGATCACGCTCCCCCGCCCGATGGTCACGCCTTTGCCAACGTACACATGCCCGCCGATCCACACGTCATCACCCACTTCGATCGGCGCGCCGACAAAGCCCTGCCGTTGAATCAAATCGCCCCGGACGAAGGCGTGATCCGAGCTGTTGAAGTACGCAAACGCCGCGAGAATACAATGGGCCCCGAGCCGCAGCCCATGGCCGCCGTTCAGAATGCAATAGCTGCCGATGGTCGTCGCATCGCCCACAGCCAATTCTGCGTCGTTGGCGCCCACGAACCACACCTCTGAACCAGTGCTCACTCCATTGCCGATCGCAATCCGCCCATTCTTTCGCAGGCGAATGTAAGTCCTGCCGCCGAGCGTCACATCGTCACCAATGGTGATATTGCGCCACGAAGCACCGTCGCGAAGCAAGACCTCAAGCGGCCCCCGAACGCGAAACTTCCTGCCAACCCGCGCGCCGCACGTCCGCAGCTTCAGCCTCCAATACAGTGTGCGAATCCAGTTCCACATAGCTACTTCACGTGGCTGTGCCGACGAACGACTGCTCCATAGACGCAGTGGGCTGTATCGGCTGCTCGTCCTCGATGTCCAGGAACAGCCTTGCGCATACGATGTTGAACAGAAACTTGCTCTCACTATTGGTCCATCGGTCCTGATCGAGCAGCGAGGCCACCTTCGACTGATGCAACAGTTCATAGACTGGCCCGTCCTCGAGAATCCGTTCGCGCACGTTCGGCGAGCGAAAATCAAACAGCGAGCCGATCGACGCATTGAAGCCGACCTTACGGCGGTCCGTTCGCACCTGCTCATTCAAAGTGCCTTTGACGGCCTCGCGGAGCACGTATTTGGCAAACCCGTCGCGGATCAAGTGTTCAGGCGGGATCGAATAGGCGAACTCGAACAGCCTGGAGTCCAGATACGGACTACGGTTCTCGATCGAATAGCGCATCGAGTTGAGGTCATCTTCGTGCAGAATGGCGGGCACAACTTCGTGAAACAGCTCGTTCATCATGCGGTTGCGCAGCAGTGAATCGCAAAAGTGCTCTTCACGAAACGACTCACGGAACTCCTGCTTCAGAAACCCCGCGAAGCGATCACTGTGCATGAACACATGCGCCCGGGCGCTTGGATTCTCGATATACAGCGACGGATTCCGCAGATGCGGATTCCTCACCAGCGGGCGAACGTGCGTGTTCCAGTCGTCCACCCACTGAGCATGGTCCGCGTGCTCGCGCAGCTCGTACAAGTGCAGGTTGAAGTGATCGTAATAGCCGGTGACGAGTTCGTCGGCACCCGTACCGGAAAAGGCCACCTTGAAACCGCGCTCCGCCATGGCTCGTGAGAGCATGGCGTGGATGTAGTACGAAATCGTATAGACCGGCGCGTCATGGCAGCGGATCAAGTGCTCCAGTTCATCGAGCGAGGATGACCGCTTAATCGTGATCGTCGCATGTTCACACGACAGGTCGTTGACGGTGGCCTGAATGTTGGCCGACTCGTCGTATCGCGGATCGGCGTCGATGATTGAGAACGCGTGTACGTTGTGGTTGAATTCCTTGGCAGCTATGGATGCCAGAGCGCCGGAATCGACCCCGCCGCTCAAGCAAAACGCCATGGGCACATCGGCGCGCAGGCGCAGCCGCACGCTGTCGTACAGGCGCTCACGAAAACCCTCAACCGCCTCGTCCAACGTCATGGCCACCGGCTGATGGGTCGGATTCCAGTAGCGGCGTTGATGCGGCTCAAGGTCCGCGCCGATGCTCAGCGCGGTCGCGTACGGCACTTCGCACACGCCCTCGAAGAATGTATCCGACGTCTTGTACAGAGACTTGTATCCGTTCACGAGATACCGCGAGAGATGCCGCAGATTCAGCGGCGGTCGCCGGCCCATCAGGGCGCGGATGAACTTGACTTCCGATCCGAAGAACACACCACGACCCGTCTGCGCGTAGTACAGCGGCTTCTCGGCAAAGCGATCCCGCGACAGCAGCAACACGCCGCTCCGCCGATCATAAATCGCGAAGGCCCACATGCCCTCGAAGTCATTCACGCAATCCGCGCCGAAGGTCAAATAGGATTGCAGCAGCACCTCCGTATCCGACTCCGTCCGGAACGTCACACCGCGTGCCCGCAAACGCTGCCGCAACTCAATGTAATTGTAAATCTCACCGTTGAAGACCAGCGTGCAATCGCCGATCGTGAACGGCTGATTGGATCGCGGCTCCAGATCGATGATGCTCAAGCGCGAGTGCAGCAGCGAGACGTGCAGTTCGCCATGCCGGAATGCCACACTGTCCTGATGATCCGGCCCACGGTTCTTCATCAACCCCAGCGCAGACGAGACCCGCTCCTCGTCGATCGCCCGCGTTCCAATATGTCCGGCGATTCCGCACATCGATCGGTTCCGTCCTCGCTACGTGATCATGATCCGCCGCAGGCGAAACAAGTCTGTCTGCGGGTCGTTGATGCCGTCCACCGCCGTCGGGCAACAGACGACGCCCTGGCCGCGCAGCACTTCGATCACTTCATTCGAATAACAGTGCTCCAATCCTTCCGGATAGGAATAATGCCGCACGCGCAGGCCAATTTTCTCTTGGATCAAGTCGATGCTCGTCGCAATCTCGGCTTCGAGTTCCTCGGCGGACAGAAACGACAGTATCTTGTGCCCGTGCGAATGCCCGCCGATCGTAAAAAGTTCGTCATCGCCCAACCGGGCCACTTGCTCCCAGCTCATTTTTTGATCGATCGGCTCCGCGCTGTGGCAAACCTCTGCCACGCCGCACTGCGCGCATACCATTTCAACTACCTCATCAGAATCGATCTTCGGATCGGTCTTCACTCGATCGCGGATGAGCTTGAGCACGCCGATCTTATCTTCAACCGTTGCAAATGAGTGCGTCCGCTCATCCCACCCAAACTGCAACACGCCGGACGAGACTTCTTCCAGGCAGTGCTCGATACGGTCGATCCAGGACATGGCATTGTGCTCGACGAAACCAGTGGTGATGTAAAACGTCGCCGGCACTGAGAACTCCTTGAGAATCGGGGCCGCGATCGAGAAGTTGTTCTCGAAGCCGTCGTCGAACGTCACCACGAATGCACGCGGCGGGAACCGCCTGCCGGACTGGCAATGATCGACCACCTCATCCATCGAGAGCGCGCTGCCCGCGTGCTTGAGCCCCTCGACGATCCGATAGAATCGATCGCGCTCCATGTGCTTGCCGGTATAGTTGCGCACTGCATAGCGGGACTGCCGAACCACGCCGTGGAACAAGAAGATGGCCAATCCGTCGGTTGTGAGTCGATCCACACCTTCCATTCACAGTTCTCGCGTATAGGCCTCGAATTTACTCCTGCATAATTCCTTGAGCACTGCCGGCATGAACGAATAATACCGGCCCGGCCGTCGCTGAGGACGGGAGGTGAAGCCTCCATCACCGACCCATTGTCCCAGAGCTGTGCGAACCACAGCCACGCAGACTTCAGTGCTGACGCGGCGGAGTTCGTGGATCCCCATACCGCGGCGAAGCGGCAGCGGGCGTTGCACGACGATCTCGCCGTCGTCCAGACGATCGTTCAAGCGGTGAAGCGTGACCATCAACTGCTCATACTCGCCGTGATAAATCGCCCACAGACGCGAATCGAGTCCGCGATAATGCTCTGGATCGCCGCCGTGCAGGTTGACAATTCCGTTTGAGCAAGTCTCGATGACCGCCCGCGATAGCTTGGCCGTGCCAAACACGATGATGACTTCGGGCCGTATCCGCCGCAAGCGATCGATGGCATCGGGATCGTTGGCGGATTTGACTTCCAGCGTCTCGGCGAACTCCTCGATTGACGCACGACCGTCGCCGAACCAGGTCGCCCGTTCGTAAGCGTCACGCTGATCCTCGAAGGCGTGGTGCGTATCAAACGGCGCGATCGGGTGATCGCGCTCGATGACGACAAGATCGACCGGATTCGACGCCGTCACCTCGCGAACGAAGTAGCAGTGGTGCAATGTCTCCGTCGTCAGAATCACCAGCCTCATACGACGCGCTCATTCCTGCACTGATTCGAGCGTGATGCGATCACCCCCGCGCACCGGCTTTGCCAATTTCCTACCCAATATCACATGCTCTTTCCCCGGCGGCAGCCCCCCGCCGGGCCGCACCCAGGTGATGTCCTCCCAAGTGATGATGGCCCCGCAGGCCAAATCACGCGCAGCCGCGATCGACCGCCGCATGGTGCGCTCCGCTGAGTGCTCGCACTCCTGGGGGCACTTTTCGCCCGATCCGAGCAGTGTTTCAGTCTGGCGTACCGCCTGCACAACGTCGGCCATCTCTCCGGGGTCCGCCGACAATTGGTGGTCGCGGAATTGGGAGTGGTTTTTGTCGAGCGTGAAATGTTTCTCGATGATCCGGGCCCCCAGCGACGCGGCGACGCGGCAGGCCTCAATCCCCAGCGTGTGATCCGAATACCCGATGGTGCAATCGAACTCCGCACGAAGTTGCCCGATCGACGCCAGGTTGGCCTGCGCCGGCGGCACGGGATAACTGCTGACACAGTGCAACAATGCCAGGCCAGGATCGACGCCCTTCTCAGCCCAGGCGGTCTCGATGACGGCCTTCGCCTGCCTGATTTGGGTCGTATCGGCCAGTCCCGTCGAAAGCATGATCGGCTTGCCCGTCCGCGCCACTGCGTCGAGCAATGGATAAAACGTATTGTCGCCCGACGCAATCTTGAACGCCGGCACCAGCCCATCGAGAAACCGCACACTCTCCAGATCGAACGGCGTCGACAGGAAGATCACTCCTTCCTGCCGGGCAACAACCGCGAGCTTGGTGAATTCGCTGTGGGTCAGCTCGAACGACTTGAGACGCTCGAAACGCGCGTCGTCACGTCGGCTGACGTAGTGTTCGGTTCGGAATGTCTGGAACTTCACAGCATCGACGCCAGCTTCGGCAGCCCGGCCAATCATCTCCTCGGCCAAGGCATAATTGCCCTCGTGATTGTTGCCGATCTCCGCGACGATCAGAACACGCTCACTCAAATCAGCGTCGGCGATTCTCATGGCCGGCAACCTTCCGCCTGATGATGGTGAAACACGTAGTGTGCCTCATCCATAACGAACCCTAACCGCGCATACAGCCGGATGGACGGGATGTTGGCCAGTTGCGTACCGACGCGGATGCGCGTGAAGCCTTCAGAATGCGCCTCCACGTGAGAGATCATTCCCCTGGCAACGCCTCGGCCCCGGTGTCGCCGATCGACGGCGATCAAATCAATGGTCCGCGTGCCGTCGTCACAGTCGATCAGCATAACAAAGCCCGCCACCACGCCGTCCAGAGTCGCGACCGTCATTTGATCTCCACGCTGCCCGCGAAAGTAGGAGCGTGTCCACTCGGCCTTGACGCGATTGGCAAGCTCATTCGGGATCAACGGATCAAGGTGGAACCTCGAAAACTCGAAGCTGCTGAAGGCAACAGCGGCCACTTGGTCTTCATGCGCCGCAATGGCCGGTTGGATCTCATACTTGCCGGGCGCGCAATCAGGTTGCCCAATCGGCTTGCTGAAGAGCACATTCGTATCAACCAGCGTGAAACCCATCCGAGTCAGGCTCCGAATTCCTGACATAAAATCGACGGCGGTTTTGGCATAAGCAAACGCGCGGGCCGATTTCAGGGCGGCAAACCCTTCGCACTCGACGAATCGATCACCATCAATGGAGGATTCATCAACGATCAACTTGTAAACGTCCCGTTCCAGGATCTTAGAGAGCCATACATCGGTTTTGAGGAACTCGGACATTGCGGCCGTTGCACTCCATTCGCTCGCCGAGGCACCATTTTCATGAACACACCGGCAGGGCTGTGCGTAAATCCAACTTCGGCCAGCGCAGCCGCGCTCACACAGCGCCCGCAAACAGGAAACGCCTCGGCTCCCGTTATGCAAGAAAAATTCTCACGCGCGTTACTTCTCGATCGCAAGAAGCGTGCGATTGACAATCAGATTCAGGCCGTTGGTGAGTACGTTGTGGCCGTCCGCCGCGCGAAACGTGAAGCTGTTCACGGCCGGCTTGGCTGGGTCAAACGGCAAATCCTTGTCCATGATCATGTCCACAAATTCAAAAGACCGCACACGTCCCCGAAGCATCGTAGTGATCGACTCGCGAGAATGCTGATTGAACGCAGTACGCCACAGGCCCTGCGACTCCGGAAAGGAGTTGTCACGGAAGGTTACTCGCACATCCACAGGGTGTCGATTGAACAGCCCGTCGATAAGCACCCAACCGCCACTCTCGCAGACGGACAACAGCTTGTCCAACAACTCGCCGACATCCGGAAAGATGTTCGCCACGCCTGTACACAGTACGCCTTCAAATGTCTCTGCAATGTCCAACAAGTCCTGAACTCTGAATCGCACACCCGCGAGCCCTTCGAAACTGAGCGCGGCGTCGATAAACGATTCGGTGTAATCGAAACCGGAGTACTCCCAGTGCGGGAACTGCGATTTCAGAAAGTAGATCAACTCACCGTTGCCACAGCCGAGATCGCCAACCCGCATGGGCCGATCTACGTCCACGAAGCGGCGCAATTGTTCGGCGATGAATTTGTGATCCTCTTTCGGATGGTCGTAGCGATCCGTACCCACATACGGGCTGAGCGATGGCATCGCCTGATACGAGGCAGCTTGCTCACTCACGCGGACACCTCCAGGCTAGTGCGGACACCCACGAACTGCTCGTACCAGTCGAAATACCGCCGAAATCCTCGTTCCAGATCATACTGCGGCTCGTAGCCGATCAAGCGCCGGGCCTTCTCGATACTCAACGTACCCCGGTCGGGAGTCAAATCGTCCTTGGGCTCATACCGCACGGTCAAGTCGCCGAAATGAGCCTGGAGCAAGCCGACGAGTTCACCAATGGACCGGCCGCAGCCAAAGGTCATATTGAAAATCTGGTTGTACGCGTTCTCATCGGTGAGTGCAGCGACGATGCCCTCCACCAGATCACCAATATAAGTGAAGTCCAAGCGGTCCGATCCGTCTCCTTTGACCCGGATGCTGTCGCCGCGGAGTGCGTTCTCGATGAAGACCTGACCGACGCGACGGCTGACGCACCGTTCGCCGTACAGCGCGGACGGACGAATGATCGTGTAGTTCATGCCGAACACTTGGTTGTACGCGATCACCAGCTTCTCGCCGGCGAACTTCAGCGCGCCGTAGATGCCCAACGGTTCGCAGGGCGTCTCTTCGGTCACCGTTTGACCGTTGAAGTGGCCGTAGACCATGCTGGATGAAAGATAGATGAAGTGGCGGATGCGCAGCTTGGTCGACCGCGCGTTGTCCAGCGCGTTCTCCAGCGTCCGCAGGCTGTGGTCGAATGTCGAGTACGGATCCTTGTTCGACCGCCCTGCGTGCGAGACGGCAGCCAGATGAACAACCGCGTCAGCGTCTACGTCAGCCAGATGCCGACAGAGTAAGTCGTAGTCGCGGGCGTCCGCTTCGATCAGCGGAATGCCGAATTCTCTCAGCAACTCCAGCCGCTCCGCGATGATCTTCAAATACAGAACGGCGTTCGGATTGGATTCTGTACTGGCCGACAGGCTGTGGTAGTTGTTGACACCCAGACTGTCCAAAACGATGACCTCGGCCTCAAGCTGCCTCAATCGCAGCGCGAGATGATGCCCTACGAATCCGGCTCCGCCGATAAGGCAAATGCGTCTTCCTGACAGTTGGCCCATGTTACTCCAGTCGCCTAAGTACTTCGGCGACATTATTGACCATATAGTGCATGTCGTCCACGTTCAGGTGGGGACCGACGGGCAGCGCCAAGGACCGCAAGCTGATTCTGGAAGCAACGGGGAGGTCACTCTCCGAAATCCCATACTTGCCCCGGTAGTAGCTCATGTGCGGAACTGGCTTCGGATAGTAAATACTCGTGCCTATGCCGCGATCGCCTAA
The DNA here is from genome assembly GCA_022573485.1 of Planctomycetota bacterium. Taxonomy (GTDB): domain Bacteria; phylum Planctomycetota; class Phycisphaerae; order UBA1845; family CAIVHJ01; genus JACZTW01. The sequence goes on along the minus strand of JACZTW010000001.1, from coordinate 30,707 downwards.
CTGTTTAATAATCTCCGGCCGGCGTCGATAGATCGAATCCCGCAGCAGCACGACCAAGCAGTAGTGACTCTGTTGATAATCCCCAGCAGCCGGATCAAGAAACTCCAATTGCTCAATGCCCGCCAGCCCATCCCTCAGAACCTCGTAATTTTCCCGCCGCCGCTTGAGGAACTCCGGCAAGCGCTTCATTTGCTCGACACCGAGGGCCGCCCCCATTTCATTCATGCGGAAGTTGGCGCCAAGCAGTGCAACATCGTACTCACCCGGCGTATCTCGTCGTTCTGGATCGTGCCGATCAATGCCGAACGCGCGCAGCGATGCCACCCGCTCAGCCAGATCCGCATGACGTGTAATCAACATCCCGCCCTCGGCGGTTGTGATATGTTTGACAGGATAGAATGAAAAACACCCCACGTCGCCCCGCAGGCCAACGTGAGCCCGCTGGTAAGTCGCTCCCAGCGCCAGAGCACAATCCTCAACCACGAACAACCTATGACGCTCTGCGATGTCCATCACTCGATCCATATCAACCGGCACACCCAGATAGTGGACGACCGCCAGCGCCCGCGTGCGATCCGAAACCAGCGCTTCAACTTGATCCAAATCAATGTTTCCCGTGAGAGGCTCTGAATCCGCAAACAAGCACCCGGCCCCACACAGCTCGACTGCGTGAGCCGTACCAACGTGCGTTTGTGCGGGCACGATGACTTCATCGCCCGGGCCAATGCCCAGATGCATGTAAGCCAACTGCATTGCCGCTGTGCAGGAGGCGGTGGCCACTGCGTGCGGCGCGCCGGTGTATCGTGCGAAGGCGGCTTCAAATTCCCGCACGCGCGAACCGTGCGTCAAAACATGGCCTTGCAGGACCGCATCGACCGCGCGGCGCTCCTCTTCACCAATCATCGGGCGTCCAAATGGTACCGTTCTCACCAACGAATCTCCGTCAAATGTATTCCACCTCAACCGCCCCACCCCGGTCGCGAGCCTGCTCGATTGCAAAGCACACCGACATCACTCGAAACACGTCTTCCATAGTCACCAGCGGTACACGGCCGCTCACGATCGACTCGACAAAGTCGTAAGCCAAATCGCCTTTGTGAACGCCCGGGTACTTCGTTGTGATCGTCCGTGGCGGCTGATCGGGATCGCGAGAATGATACAACTGTGCATCGCGCGCGCCGTTGATGTATGTCCCTTTCGTACCGTAAATCGTCAATCCATGGAAGTGCGGCACCATGCAGCCGTAATTGGCGCTCACCTTTCCGACCATGCCGCTTTCGAAGCGCAACAGAGCGACCACCAAATCATCGAATTGAAACTGCGACCCGCGAGAAGCAACGGCGTTCCCCACGGCGGACACTTCGATGACTCGGTCGCCGGTCAACCACAGCAGCAAATCAATCAAGTGAACCGCGCCGCCATAGACAACGGAATAGAAATCGAGCTGCCCGCGCCAGCCCTCCGTGATCTTGTGCAGGCGCCCATAATTGTAATCGCCCTCGACGTGAAACAACTCCCCCAGCTCGCCGTCGGCGATGAGGCGTCGGAGTTCCACAAACCGGGGCACCTTACGCAGAATCAAATTGGAGGACAGCAGGACCTCGGGATGATCGTTCAGCAGTATTCGCAGCGCCTGCGCTTCTTCCGGATAAAGGCACAGAGGCTTCTCCACAAAGACGTGCTTGCCCGCCAGGATCGCCGCCCGCGTCTGCCCGTAGTGGTCGTTGTCGTACGAAGCGATCGACACCACGTCGATCCCCGGCTCCGCCAACAAATCGTCGGCATTGCTGTAGTGTTGCATGGCGGGGTATTTTCGTCGGGCATCCGCCAACCGCCGCTCGTCACAATCGCACAACGCGACAACCTCACACTGCGGGTGCTTGTCATAGCCGACGATGTGCTGTTCGCCGACGCCCAGACCAATGATGCCCGCTCGCAACTTGACCATCAAGCTTGTTCCACACCACACACGTCGAGCGATTCACAAATCTCGATGATCTCCGCGAGGCCGTACTGCCAATGCGGCCCCACAAAACGATCCACGATCCGGGTAAACCGCTCCCAATCTTCCTCAGTATCAACCACCAGGCGCAGGCCACTCATGTCGCGCGGCGCACAGAGGTTCACGATGCTGAAATCCGACCTATGCTCATAGAAGAACGACGTCACGTGTTCCAAATGTTCCGGCGTGCTCAGCTTCGGCCACGTCGCTCGCAGAAGCTCCGTCCGAACGACCTCCACCGATTGCCCATGCGGGTAGGTCCGCGGCATCACGTTTGTCACGATATCACATTTGCATTCTCGGTAACGCTCTACGGCACGATCCACAAGGTCCGCATCGAGCAAAGGACTGTCGGCGCACGCGCGCACAAACGCATCGAATCCGAACCGCTCAGCAGCATCCAGGAATCGCCGCGCCACATCATCCAAGCTGCCACGGCACACCGCCACGCCGAGTTCTTCGCAGTGCTTCACGATAGGCGTATCGCGATCATCCGTCGAAACGGCGACGACGATCCCATCGAGTGCGGTACATTGTTTCAATCGCTCGATGACGTACTGCAGCACGGTCCGGCCCGCAGCCTTCATCAAGACCTTGCCGGGCAACCGCACCGAACTCATCCGCGCCTGAATGATTGCTCCAATCATCATGAGTCACGGATTCCTTATCGTGCGGACGCTGCAAGAGCGCACGGCGCGTTCGCGCGAGACTTCATGGAGTAGATCAAGTCCAGGCATGCCCGGATGCCCCGTGCCGGAGCACCCCTTGAGTACTCCTTCGCCGCCGCGCGCGTCTGGCTGGCACGCTCTTTGTACCGATTTTGTTTCGTAAACATTTCTTCCAACTCCCGCTCCAGCTCCCCGATCGACCGCACATGAGGCCATCGCCCCGTAGCCCAATCGGCAGCCTGATACCAAATCATGCTCTGCGACAGCACGAATACAGGTTTGCCCCACAGCGAGGATTCCAAGATCGCAGAGGTCAGAACATTGCAAATCACGACCACATCGACAGCCCGCACTGCCGATTCGAGCGTGTCTGCGCCGTCCACGATGAAGTGTTGTTGCTTAGGCAGCTCGCGATTGATCAACTCGTACAAGCCTGCATGGTCGTAGCGCGGATGCGGACGCACCACGAAGCGCCAATCCGGATGACGAGGCGCCATCGCGCCCAACTCTCGAAGGCAGCGCACCGATTCCGACCAATCGTAGACCGGCAGGTCGCCGAGCTTGGCCAGCATCCCCATGTTGCCCATCACCAGCAATACGGCGCGCTGATTCGAATCAACGCCCCACCGCTGCCGGCATTGTGATGCGCGCAGAGTCGCCAGCGGATCAACCGCCTCAGGCGGCGACGTTGCGTCGAGACTGGGATCACCGGTAACCACGACACGGTCCGCGCCGATCCCCGCCTCGATGAGTCGCTGCCGATGAGGAGTAGACAGAGCCCCGATGACCGACGATCGGTAACCCTCGAACCACCGAACGTTGCCGACCATCATGGCGCCGTGCGGCAGCCCAAGGCAGGGTATGCCCACCGCGCAAGCCACATCGTTCAGCGGGCTGTAGCTCGTCGCGACCAATGCATGAGGAGGATGCCGTTCGAGAAACGACTTCGCGGCGTAAACATTCCACGCCATCTTCGCCAAGTATTCACCGAAAATAAAATCGAAGTGGATATTCATGTACGGATTGGCAAATATCGACCGCAGATGACCGGAAACGCGTTGCCGCGCCTGATCGAACCGGTCGCGACAGCCTTTGAAACAAGTGGCGGCGGCTGACGGGCCCGCATTGCCGACGACCTGCGACTCGTGCCACACAAAATGCCCGGCGTCCTGGGCTTGCTTGAGCACCTCCGGCCTCGCCGACTTGTACAATTGAACCACTGCCAACTCGCCATCGGAATGCAACGCCCGCGCCAACGGCAGTGGACGCAGCAAATCCACCCCGCTGCCCGGCATCAAAACGTAAGGCCGGCCCCGCAGTGCCTCCTCTAGGTCAACCTTGGGCAGCGTCACCGTGCTCTTCTTCGCGGTCCAGTCCACGAACTCGCCGTGCCCGGGCACTTCCTTGCGCCGCAGCAACCGAACAGCCACACCGCCCTGCTCCGCCGCACCGCGAACCAACGCTTGCAACAACGGCATCTTGTTATGTTCCGGCGGCTGCTCCAAACCGTGGCCTGTGCGCTCCTCGAACACCGCAACTTCCCGCGGCTGAACTTCCTCGAACACCCGCCTGATCACATACGCCGCCCAGGCGATGCGGCTGAAGCAACTGCGGTGCCGAAAGGAGACCATGTGCAGCAAGTCCATGCCGGCGAACGGCGCGCTTGCGTTCGCCCGCCAGAACTCCCACACCGCCTGCTCAAACTCCCGGACCGCATCGAGTTCGGCGCTTCCAACAAAACTCCAGGGAGTAACGTGAGCCACCTCCCGCGACAGCAGCTCAATGTGTAAGTCAGGATCAAAGGCAACAATCGTACCGCTCAAGGCCGCCGGGCAGAGAGCCTCGAGGCAGGCCAAGTCGTCGCGATCCAGCAGAAACGTCAGCGATTTGCTCAAGGCGCCGCCTCCAACGCGCGCTGCTCATGAACGGATCGGCTGACGTGATATTCGCAGCGATCGCACAGGAAGTTCGGACCTGCGGGCGCATCACCCCGAATTCGGGCGCGCGCTTGCTCGAACGCCTCGCTGTTCCAGATTTCCTCCAACGACGCCTCACGAACATCGCCGAGGATCTCTTCGTGACGATAATCCATGCAGCACAACGTCACTCTGCCGTCGCTCAGAATGTGCAGCCATTGGGTGTCGCGGTGATGGCGACAGAGATACGGCGGTGCTTGTTTGCCTTCGTGATACGGCGTCGGATCGGCCTCGGCCTCGCCGTAGATCGTCAGGTCAACTTGTTCGGCCCGTGAAATAACGCGCCACTTGGACAGCTCGACGCCCTTTTCTTTCCAGAATGCCTCGATTTCCCGCTCTCGATCCGCCGGCCAAAGTCCCCACAGGCAAACCACGCTCAACTTGAACGGCTTGTGCGCGCTCCAAGCAGAAATGAAACGCTCGATGTTGGGCATTGCTTTAGCAAAATCGACGCCCGGCATGGTCGTGGCATATTCGGCGGCTGAAATCCCGTGACTGCTGATACGCAACTCCGAGATTGGCGACTCCAGCAGCCGATCTGCCAGTTTCGGAACCAAATAGAGGCCGGTTGTGCTCATCTCGAGGGTCGTTTGCGGCAGAGCCTGGCGCAGGGCCTCCACTCGATCGAAGATCCTGCGATCCGACATTGGATCCGCCATCAAGTAGGGACAGAGGTACTCAATCGCGCGCCCCTGCAATTGCGAAACAATGTGAACAAATAACTCATCACCCATCAAGCCGTTGGGCCAGTTAGGCGATTCGACAGGATGCGGACATATTTGACAGGCCGCACCGCAGGCGGAAGTGGTTTGAATTTGGATATGAGTTGGGAACGGTCTGTGCTTCCCGGCGATCCAGTCCATTTGACGCCCTCATAGGACTCACGCATCCGATGCGACTCCGATTATAGCAGCGCCAGCCGCTCAGCACACGCTTGCTCTCTCGAATTGCGCCGCTAAGGTGAGACGTGTAGCGGTCCTGCGAATGCGCGCGATACCTCAGAATGAACTCGTCTACTGAAACACAATCCAATAATCGAATCACTGCCGCAATCTGCGCGTACAACGCCGCTCATCACCTCGCCGACGTTGTCGAGAGCGTCATGGCGCAAACGCTGCCGGCGGATGCGTACGAAGTGCTCGTCGTGGACAATAACAGCACCGACGAAACACCAAATGTCCTTCACGAACTGAAGGAACGGTTCGGCCATCGCCTCCGCGTGGTTTCCGAAACGCAACAAGGCCTTTCTCACGCCCGAAATCGAGCGCTCGCCCAAGCCGCTGCACCGCTGGTCGCGTTTCTCGATGCCGATTCAGTGGCGGAAGAAAGCTGGCTTGAATCACTCGCTGATGTGTTTGATGCCCATCCGTGCGCGGGCGTTGTCGGCGGCCGTATTGAAGTGCAATGGGATGCGCCCAAGCCGCGCTGGTGGGACGATCGGCTCGACGAAGCCATGGGCCGATTTTCACCGAGCGACGAGCAGACGCAACTCCGATACCCTCGATTTCCTTACGGCGGGAACTTTGCGGTCCGAAGCGTGGCCATCGACGAGGTCGGTGGTTTCCTGCCCCAACTGGGACGCAGCGGTGCCGGACTGCTGGCCGGCGAGGAAGGGGAGCTTTGCTTGAGAATGGAGCAACGCGACTGGGAGATTCACTACACGCCCGCAGCCCCCGTCCACCACCGGGCCACCGGCGAACGGCTGACGCGCCGCTTCATTCTCCGGCGAGCCTTCAACCACGGACGCAGTCAATATATGCTGGAGGCGCGACACGGGTTTGAATCGGGCTTGTACCTGTCGCGAGCGCGGGTTCTGTCCAATCTTCTCGCCAACCTCATTCGCATGAACTGGAACCTGCCCTATTTGAAGTTCATTTGCTTTCGAATCGGGTATCACTATCAGCGAACGATCAGCGAGCGGCCTCAGCCAGTTCGGCCGTGCCCAGGCGCTGCTTGATCTCGGTCATGATTCGCTTCATCACACTGGCGTAGGTGTATTTTTGGAGCACCACATCGCGAATCGGCGCCAATGTGCGTTCGCGCGTGCGGCGATCTTGTAAATACTTTTCCGCTGATTGTTCAAATTCTGCGGCATCGTGGAACACGAGTTTTGCGAGGCCTGGGAAGTCGTTGGCAGCGCTGTCCATCACTTCACCGGCTGCGGTGCGCCGCGTCCACTCTTCGACGGAGACTTGATAGAAATCCTTGGGACTGAAGCGCACCAGAACGAGTGCGCCGCAGGCGATTGCCTCGTAGGTCCGCTGATGCATGAAACCGCCCGGAATGCACTGCAAGACAAGGGGCGTGGAGCAATACACACGCCGCAACGGTTCGCCATGCGCGATCGGACCGGCTGCGAAACTGCCCAACTCTGAATGATCATCCCAACCTCTGCCGTAGATCCGGAACCGGCGCCCGGTCCGCCGGGCCCATTCGCCGACCCACGACAATGTCTGCTGCCGATAGCCCAGGTCGAACAGGCGGTAGGCGAACGCGTAGGCCAGATTCTCGAATTCCTTTTCGTCCATGCGCACGCCAAGTTCGTTCACGATCCCGCGTAAGAACACGGCCGGCAGCGTAATGTGTTTTCCACTGTCCAGAACATTTTTGACGCGTTCGTAGAGGATCTGAAGAAACGGCCCGATTTCGGCCGGGCTGTCGCCGTGCCACTTCGCAAAGTGCGACTCCATCGTGCCCGGCATGTGGCCGACGTAAACGATGTCACAGTCGTACTCCGGCCCGTGATCTGTTGAAACCGGATCCGCGTGGAACGCACGCGTCGAGACTGGAAACGGAGCGACGATGAACTGCGACTCGGGATAGCCGAACTCACCCACCAGACGATCCTGATAATAGCCGCACACAAAATCAAGGGGCCCGATCGATGCCCCGGCTTGGGCATTGAGCAAATTCGGAAGCGGATCCTGCACCCAGGTCAGCGTCGGAATGTTGAACAGCAGTTTGTCTTGCTCGCAGCGAAGATGGTCGATCAGCACGCATAACACTGGATCGACTTCCAAGATGTGCCGCACAACATGAAGTCCCGTAAGCTGAAGATGATCCGCTGCTTCGATCAGCAAGTGGAACTCATAGCCCATATCTTCGAGTGCATGCCCAATATCTCGGGCAGAGTACTGCAACATCGTTGTCGCCCGCGAAGTCACCGCAATAACCGGACCTTTGTCCTGCACCCGAGCCCGCCAGTAGTCCAGGTCGCGCTGGGCGTAGCGATCCTTCAGTTGCTTCACGATTTCCAAGTATGCGTTCTGTCGGCGCAACAGGACGCCCGCATGAAGAGACATCAACTTGTCCCGCAGCGCGACGACACCCGGCGGCGTGATCGCGCAACAGGGCGCGCTGGCCAGATCGTCATGTCCGTCAAGAAACTCCACGAGGTCATCGAGCGCCCGCGCTCCGCAGAACACGAAGAACCGTTCATCCGCAAGCTGCTTCGAGCGATCCGCCACGTGCAGCCATGCCGCCAGGTGAGACAATTCTTCATCAACCAAAAACACCGGCAAACTCTGATTGAGGCCGATCGAAGCCGTGGCATCAAACACGCGCTCCACGATCGGGCCGAGCGAAATGCCGTCGATGAAGATCGGCGTACCGTGGCGCAGCTCCGGTAGCTCCATTTTCACGTCGTGCGTATGGTCCGTGATCGCCGGCAGCCACTCGCGGTAATGCCCGGCCTGGCGACGCGACAGCAGATGGTGCCCATCCGTCGTACGGTACAAGTGTAGACCGCGCAACGACTGCTCCAACGCCTGTTCATGTTCCGCCATGTGTGGATGATTGGCGATCAGCAGAGCGAGATTCGCTCGATAGGTGTCGGCCAGCTCCGTCCAGGGCACGCGCCCCACCGGCACCGCATCGGCAGCGGCCTGCCATTTCTTGGCCGCCTGTTGATCAAGATCCCCGCGGAGTTGGAGCAACTCGCGGACCAGCCCGCCCAAACCGACATCCAGCAGCCCTCCAAGCACCAACTCCGTGATCTCGGTGTCGTCAGGCACCGCCGCCAGATACCGCCAGCCGACATCGAGCACGGCGTATTTCTTCCCCTGCTGCCGGAGCGCGATAATCTGCTGCCGTGCTTGTTGAATGTTCATTTCAGTCCAAGCCGTCGTCCACTAGCCGAGGTTGCTCTCTGCACTTTGTATCGGAAAGATCAACACCCGGCATTGACCCGCTTGTGCCCCCGCGTATCATATGGCGAGCAATGAAACCGCTGTTCGTCTCAAGTGTGATCGGAATCGTTTCCTTCGCCGGCTGCCACCGGCCGGCGGCGCCGCAGGACCCGACGCAGGGCGCAGTCCTGGCGACGAGTGATGACGACTTCCGTGGGCTGTGGGAGGCCTGTCAGGCCGTGCTGCGGCGGCACCGCTTCGAGATCGATCGCAAGGATCTGCGGGCTGGGCTGATTACCACATTTCCGCAGACTTCGCAGCATTTCCTCGAATTCTGGCGACATGACGTCGATACGCCCTACGACTTGGCAGAATCCAGCATGCGTACCGTCCGCCGATCCGTGACCATCCAAATCTCGAAGCCGCAGGACCAGGGCGAGTACGTCATCGACGTGGCCGTCAACAAGGAACGCCTGCACGCCGTCGAGCGGCAGATCAACAACGCCGCCGCCGCCCTCCGCGTCTTCAGCGCCGACCTGCCCACCACCGCCGGCCGACAGTTCGACCCCGCCACGGACATGACCTGGACGCCCGAAGGCAGAGACGCTGCCATGGAGCAAAGGCTGCTCGATTTGATCCGGCGGCGCTGCGACACACTCTAGGACGGGCGACGCTCATTCTACCGTTGCCGAGCTCGATCGGCCGATGGAGTGATGTATGAAGGAGATCCTCAATGAGCGCATGTCATAGTAAACGACTCACTGCTGTCATGTTATCGCTGGTGATTGGCTGCTGGGGTTGCAGCCCGGACAGCGGCGGCGACACGACCTGCGACCCGCTGGCCCCCGAATGCGCGGACGGGCGGGTGTGCGAATCAGTGTCGGGCGGCGAATCGCAGTGTCTGGCGCCGCTGGTGATTCGCGGACGCGTCTTGAACATCGCCGACGATGAACCCATCGCGGACGCCCGGGTCCAGGCGGTCGATGCCAACGGCGCTGCGGTGGGCACGTCAGCCGCCACGGATAGCGACGGCGCCTACGAATTGATCGTACCGGCAAATCGAGACGCCGATTTAATGCCGCTGGCTGGTTCGTATACGCTGCGGGCACAGGCCGCGAGCTTCATCGAATTCCCGACAGCCATCCGCCCCGCTCTGCCGCTCGATGCCATGACCGCCGCAGCGGAGGACGACGGTTGGATCATCGAAAACGCCTTGACCACGATCAAGCTCATCGCCCTGCCGGGTGACACGTCCGATCTGGGCTCCATCTCCGGCACCATCCAGGCCGAGACCCTTGCCGGATTGCTGTTGGTCGCCGAAAACGCGGACACGGCGCTCACTGGATTCAGTGACGGCGAGGGCGCTTACATCATCTTCAACGTGCCCGCCGGAACCTACTCGGTCCAGGGATACGCTGCCGGCGTGCAACTCGATGCAGTGAGTACTTCCGTGCAGGCCGGCGAGGATCAGACCGGGATTGATTTGACGGAATCCAATCGGCCGCTGAATACAGTGTCGGGCAGTGTTCAAATCGTCAACGCGCCGGGCGGATCATTGACCAGCGTCATCCTGGCCGTCGAAAGCACATTCGTTGAAGCCGCCGGCCGGGGAACGGTACCGCCCGGCCTGCGCGTCGGCGAGGTCGACGGGGCATTCGTCATCGAAGACATTCCCGACGGAAGCTATGTGGTGCTGGCAGCCTTTGAGAATGACGGTTTGGTTCGCGATCCCGACCAGTCCATCAGTGGCACGCAAGTCGTCCGCATCGAAGTGCCTAATCCCGACCAAGGAAACATGCTGTCCATCTCCGAAGGGTTCAAGGTCACCGGGGCGCTCGCGGTGGTCAGCCCGGGGTCGGACGGGCCGGAGGAAGTAGACACGACCACGCCGGTGCTCGAGTGGGAAGATGATTCCAGCGAGGACGGCTACGAGATCCGCGTCTTCGATTCGTTCGGCGAGGAGATTTGGAGCGCTGAAATCGGTTCGATCAGCGGCGCCGAGACCGTCACGCACACTTATGCCGGGCCGCCTCTGGAGATCGGGATGTTCTACCAGTTCCGGGCCACGTCCTTCCGGGAGCGCAACGGCCCGCGAACGGCGATCAGCACGACTGAGGATCTCAAAGGTGTCTTCTTCTACCTTGGCGATGCTCCTGCAGCTCCATAACGGACTCGCCTCTGACCGAGAGTTCAGGCATCGCCCAAGCTACTCCCTCTGAACACTTGCTTTCTTTGAATGACCGGTCGCTGGCGCTCCCGGCTCTGAAGGGCGTCGCACGATTGCGCACACTCCGGTACAATAGGATCTTGTGAAATCGCGTGGAGTGTGCGGATGAGCGACGAAATCAAGAAACGTGTGTGCCGTTGTTGCGGGCGAAGGTTTGACTACCCGGTAGCCAAGAGCGGCGCGACGCGGTTCCACTGTCCGGACTGTGCCGCGATCAAGCCCGAACTGCGGAAGATCTTTGAGCAGCTCACCCGCCGCCTCAAACGGCATGAGGCTGAGATCGAAAAGCTCAAGAAACAGCACCCCTGAGGCCACACCGATGAGCGACACCGGCGACCGCCGACAATTCTTTCGCGAGAGCTTCCGCTCGATCATGAAGCCGGTGGCAGAATTCCTGACCGAGCGTATGAATCTCGAAGAACCGGTCCGACGCACACTGCTGCGCCCGCCAGGGGCCATCCCGGAGGCAGAGTTTCTGGACGTGTGCTATCGCTGCGGCAACTGCGTCGAGGACTGCCCCGCCGATGCCATCAAGCTGTTCGGCAGCACCGACGACAACCTCAACCGCACGCCGATCATCGATCCGGACATCGGCGCCTGCGTGGTCTGCGACGAACTGGCCTGCATGAAAGCCTGTCCCAGCGGCGCGCTGCAACTCGTCGATTCGCCGGCGGACATCCGGATGGGACTGGCTGTCGTCGATCACTCTGTTTGCGTACGCACGACGGGCGAAGACTGCACGGAATGCATCACTCTGTGCCCAATGGGAGAATCGGCGATACACCTGGATGCCGCCGGACAAGTTGAAGTTCTGGATCCCGGCTGCGTCGGCTGCGGCGTGTGCCAATTCCACTGCCCCACGCAACCCAAGGCAATCACGGTCGCTCCGCGCTGAAGCACCTGGGATTCACCGCAGAGAACGTAGAGAACGCAGAGAAGGATAGGGGAGCAAGCCGAGGATTTTCGCCCAGTCGAGCGGGCAAGGGAGTGCATCTGTCATGACTGGCTTGCAGACGCGCTCAAGGCAACAATTCAATTTCTCTGCGATCTCTGCGATCTCTGCGGTAAATGACTTCTCCCTGCGCAAGAAAGTGCCGCACCCTGAAAGCGTCCATCTGCAACGACCGTGGCAGCAGATCGAGTCACTTTCGAAGTACGGCACTCTACAAAGATGGTCGCAGTTCAGCCCTTTGAAGAATCGGTGCCTAGGCCAGCTTCGTCTTGGCCCGCGCGAGATAGTCCTCAAAATCGATGTTCGACACACAGGCGGCCTGGGCCGCCTTGAGATCAGCGCCGGACCAGTCGCGCTGCGCCGGCGGCAGCTCACGGAACAGCCGCCGAGCCGTCGCCCGATCGCCATCCATTTCGCAGTAAGACAAGTAGCGCACGATGTCGCCGAGGGCCGCGTCCGTACCAGCGGCTACGGCGCAGCTCCCGTCGCAGCCGACGCAGAAACTGCTGGCATATCGATCCATGACCGTATCCAGCATGCCCAATTGGTCGTCGGTCAACGGTTTGAAGGTCCGGGCGGATTCTGAGTTTTCCTTGACGATCTTGAGGTTCTGCATGTTCGAGCAAATGCTGGCGAAGCGCTGGTCCGTCCACACGGCGTGGAGCACGGCGGCATACTTGGTCAGCCCCATCTTCTCGAACTCGGGAACAATCTCGGGAATCTGGTCCGCCCCCCGCATTTCCTTCATACAGATCAGGCCAACCCCGGCCTTATAACACGCGTCCAGGGCCTTGTTGAAGTCGCTGTTCTTGCGCACGAGTCTCGGATCAGATGCCACCATGATCGCATCCGCCCAGCCGACGGCCGCATCGTTGAGCAGCGAGCTGCGCAGATCGATCTCGGTGTGCGTGCTGAAGCCGACGAACTTGACCTTACCCGATTTCTTGAGCGTGTCGGCAGCCTTGGCCCAGTCCTTGTCCTTCGGGATGCCCCGATGATCCTCGACGCCGCCACCTCTGAACCCACCACCGAGACCGTGCAGGAAGAACAAGTCCACATAGTCGGTTTGCAGGGCTTCGAGCCGGGCGTCGATCATTTTGACCCATTCGTCGGGTGTCTTCGGGTGATCCTTGGTGACGATGAACATGTCTTTGCGCCGGCCGGTCTTGGCCAGCCATTCGCCGACAGCCTTCTCGCTATTGCCCCCCTTATAGCAATCCGCTGTGTCGAAATAGCGCACGCCTTCGGCCCAGGCTGTATTCATCAGACGCGTGTCCGTGTCGCCGGCAGTGCCGAGGTTCAAAATCGTAACGCCCACGTTCGTCTTGCCCAACTTGCGCATGGCCAATGCGCCTCTTGCGGGCTTTTCTTCGGCGAACGCGGCGACGGCGGGCAGGCTTGCCGCGGCCGCTGCGGCGGCGGTCAACGCCGATCCGGTCTTCATGAATTCGCGGCGAGATACTTCACACATGCGATCGTGCATACGAAAAGCCTCCTAGGCTGCGCTGCTGACCCGATTCTGTTTCGGCCCGATTCGATTTGCTCGACATTGCCTGCGCATAAACTGTAGTTTAACCGAGGAACATTCGCAAGTCGATTGTTGGAGCCTCCGGCGGCGCTGCCGGCAAGTCCTTTGTCTCCGAATGGTTGCAGCCGCAACCGCTACCACATCCATCTCGCTTGTCCAAAGCAAGAATCATCCCGGACAGGCTCAAGTCGCCGGGCATCGCGGACGACGCATCGGCGCTCTTTTGCAGGCGCACGGATCGGTTGCGGTTGCGCTCGAGATAGTGCTGCGATCGCGTTTCGCCCTCGGCGGTCACATAAACCGCCCGACGATCACCGTTGACCGGGCACTCATGCTCACAAATGCCGCAACCGATGCAGTATTCCGTATCGATCTTGGGCACCTTGAACTCATTGTAAATCACCGCGATATCACCCTCAGCGGGCGTGAAGCCGAACGGCCCGTCAAGCGTCAGCGAGTCCGTGGAATTGCCGGTGATCCTGCGGTAGCCGCTGCGACCTTCGCGGCGAACGATCTCCACGTGGTAGGACATGGTCTGGTCGCCGCTGAACTGATTCGGCACAAACGCAGCAGCGCGGCCGCTGGCCTCACCCGGTTTGGGATATTCGCGAAGGGTGATCGTGCTGTCGCTGCCGCCGACCACTTGCATTTTGCCGTCGCGGATCATCAGCTTTCGACGCTCGCTGTGAATGGCCTTGGGCGATGTTGGGCAGACTTCCTCGCAGACCACGCACGGGATGTTCTTGCTCCAGGGCAAGCATCGGCCGAAGTCATAGTGGGCGGTGCCCAACTTCACCGGCCCATCGTCGCTGAACGACCCGAGGCCGACCTTCTCTTCGACAGTGATCCGCTGTATTGCTCCCGTCGGGCAGACCTGCCCGCAGGCAGTGCAGTTGAGCTGGCAGAAGCCCATGCGGAAATTCATCACCGGCGTCCACAGGCCTTCCAGTCCACTCTCGAACAACGCCGGCTGCAACACATTCGTCGGGCACACACGAATGCACTGATCGCATTTGATGCAGCGTTTCAGGAATTCTTGCTCTTCGAGCGTCCCGGGGGGACGAATCACTTTCGTCGAGTAATTCTTGGTGGACTTGCCGCTTACCTTCGTAAAACCGAAGAACAACGCCCCGATCAGGGCTGCGAAGATGGTGTGCCGCCGCTTAAGATCCGGTTCACGAACCTCGTGTTGCTTCTTCGGCAGGAAGGCAAAACTCAGCGCGTCCTCTGGGCAGTCCTCGATGCAATTGAAGCACACGAAACACTCACTCATGCGCAATTGCGTATGCGGGTCAGACGCGCCTTCGCAACTTTGCAGGCACATATCGCAGTCAGTACATTTCTTGGTATCGCGCTCGATCCGCCAGAAGGCGAAACGGCTGAAAACGCCCAACATGGCCCCCAGCGGGCACAACACGCGGCAGAAAAAACGCGGAATGACGAGATTCAGGCCGATGAAGGCCAGCATAATGAATCCAATGATCCAGCCGCCCACGTGCATGTTGTAGTCGCCGAAGATGCCCTGCAACGGCATGTTGAGCGTCGGCAGAATGGCCGCCGTGAACGAGCGGTGCAGCAGGCAGATCGGGTCCAGCAGCCCGATGGCGAGATTGCCGAACAGCGCCGCCGCGATCATCCCGATGAGGATGTAATACTTGATCGAGTAATACCACCGATAGCGGTTCGCTTCGATGCGCTGCTTTTCGTCCCTGGCGCCGAAGAGCCAGCCGACGAACTGGTGAATAATGCCGTAAGGGCAGATCCAGTTGCAGAAGAACCGTCCCAGAAACAGCGTCGGCACGAGCAAGATCAGCGACCAAATCAAGCCTTTGTAGACTGTGTGCGTGGTGATTGCCGTGGCGATCGACACCAATGGATCGATTTCCAGAAACTTGCTCAGCCAGAATTGCATGCGCGGCCGATCACTAAGCTGCGTGAAGCTCGTCGCGAACACGAAGAGCATGAACAGCGCGAAAACGACAGTCTGTACGATGATGCGAACAGTCGTAATCCGCAGCGGCGTGAACTTGAAGAAGCCCAGCAGACCAAACCCCGCCCCGAACGTAAACATCAGGATCGGCCAGAAGCCCGCCGGCAGAACGCTCACATTTTCCGACAGGAAATCGCGCACGCTGGGAAAGATCAGCAGGCCGAACTCCGTAAACTGCATGAGACCAAAACCGATCGGCACGGTCGCAATCAACCAAAACAGCTTACTGAGGCGCTCGGCCCGATTACGATCATTGACGTGTTTGATCAAGTCTATCGACTACTGTCTCTCTGATGAACGACATTCGTTTGAGCAGTCGAGAAACGACAAGGCCAAACCCCAAAACGCAGCCCGTGGCTTGCCGTTTAGCAGCATCGCCGATGCAAATAGGATCATAGCGCCGTCTTGCACGTTCGATTCGAGTTCCATCAACCCACCAAAGTCTCGACGATCTTGCCTTCGCGCTGCAAGCTCGACCAGTCGAGCTGCCCGAAGCGATTAGCTTGCTCGAAGTGTTGCCCGCCGAACTTGTCATGTGCATATTGCAGGTAGGTCAAATGCGCCGGATCGCGGCCGAGCACATGCTCACAGGTCCAGGCATCCGTAGCGATCGGATCCACGCCCGCGACGATGACATTGCCTTCCTTAACGTCCTCGAGACGTCCGCCGGTCGGTCCATTCCGCATCATGACGAGCGTTCCGTCATTGATCACCAGAGTCGGCGACATCATAAAGCCCAAATCGCTGACGATGTGGTGGATGGCTTGATGAAACTGATTCCGCCGCCCGCCCAGCAGGCCGTACCAGTTCTTCATGCTCATGGACGCGTTGCACAGATTGTGATCCTTGACCGGGGCGATGCCGATGACCTTGTTCGCCTCGGCCAGCGGTTTCCAAAAGATCGGCCAGGTGCCCAGCGCCTCATGCCGACCGGCATCGGGCAGGCCGGCGCGGATCTGAACCGATTGAAAATGAACGGCCGCCGGCAGGATCACTTTGGCGCCTTCCTGCTCGGCGGCTTCCTGGATCTTCGATCGCAAGAAACAGGCCGCCGGTTGCTCGATCGGATTGTCAGCGACCAGAATCTTCTTCGCGCCCGCCTGTCGGACCAGCCGGATCAAGCTGCGCAGCACGTCCGGATTAGTGGTGGCGCCCAGGCGCGGGTCGCGCTCGAAGCCCACATTCGGTTTGATGAGAACGACATCGCCCTTCTTGATGAACCGCCCGATGCCCTGTTCGCCGCCCAGTTCGCCGATGGCGGCCTGCAACATTTTTTCGATATTCCCCGGCGTGCCCCGGGCAACGCTGATGCGCGGCAGGCTCGCGGGAAAATCGATTTCTTCAAAGTAGTTCTTGAAGTGCTCCGGCTCGCCAAACGCCAGACCCGCATCGCCCTACGTATCGTAGAGCCACTTGCCCCCGGCCAGCGCCAGCGCGCTCGCACCGAGCGTCTGCCCGCCGCGGATCAGCATCTCACGCCGACTAAGCTGCCTCGAAGGAGTGGATTCTGAATGATTGCCCATGCCTGCGTGTCCTACGGCAATTGATCGATCACCTGTCGCACGCGTTCACGGAAACGCCTCGCTTGCTCGCCAGCCGCCTGGGCGTCTTTTGCTTCACTGATGCCCGCCAAGTATCGGCCCACGCGGAACACGGCGTCGATAACGCCGCCGGCATCGCCGATGACGATTCCGTCCGCCTCACTGAGCACTTCACCACACTCTCGGAAGGACGCAACGTAGCTCTGAAGCAGTTGTTGGGCGGTCGATTCGCTCGCCGCCTGATGAGCAAAAAAGTTTGGCCCGGCCACTACTACTAGAATACTCTACGAGATACACTGCATTCAAGAAATCGAGCCCGAAGACGTTATTGGCCTTGTATTGAAGCCCTTCGGAAGTCATATCTTCTTTGGGGAAAAGGACTTCCGACCAGTGAAGCTGTTCGCTGTTTTCGATCGTTTCGGCAAGTTTCCGAGCCAGGGTCAAGCAAATGTCCGCCAGCGAGGGCTCGAACGCCATCACTGAGATATACATAGGCCCTTTCCAAAAGAACACACTCGGCCCGGAGCGGTAACCCTCGCGACCCACCTCGGCCAATACTGGGTTCTCAGACAGCTCCGCTTTGTAGATGCCCAGAGCGTTCGCGGGCTCAGCCATGTCATAGATATAAACTTGAATGTCCTCATCGGGCGATTGGATGTTGACGTACTTGGCGAATGTCAGCAGCTTGAAATTGTACTCGAAGTAGATATCTGCCCGACCGTTGATCTTCTCGTAGAGCGTATTCTTCGTGAACGTGCGAACATCCCGCGCTTCGCTCCAGTCCGGCGAGTCCAGCCGCGGCAGCGCGGCAGCCGCCGCCTCCTGCACTTTCCGCCCCTGCGAGTACTCCGGTGCGATCTCAAACAGCTTGGGGGCGTCACCCTGTGAATGAACCACCAGCGCGGCACACAGCGAACCCGCAAGAATCAACACAAAGATGCCGACGTAAATCTCACCCGAACTCTTCAATTCCGGGCGCATGTAACGTCGCCCGAACAATGTGGGCATACTCCGAACTCCTTTGATTTGGACATTATAGCACTGCTGCGGGAAATCGGCACGGATCGTCAACTGAGGATCGCCGTCGCGCTACACGCCGGACTTGTAAAATCCACCTGCATTGCAAATCTGATCCGATTGAAAATCATCACTCCTTCGCATCCGCTGCCAAACCGCAAGCTACATATAGGGTGCGTCGAAGTGACTTCGTCGTTTAGCAGACGCCACGTATTGCGGTACGTGTATCGAAATCACGAGTATCGCGCGGTAAGACACCTTCACATGCTGGGATCGATCAGAGCTTTGATCACGCCTCCGGAAGCGACTCGATCCAGCGCCTCATTAGCTTCGGACAGGCCGAAGCTTTGGAGCCGCAAGCGCTTCCAGGGATCGGATCGCACCGCGTCGCTCATGATCTGGACGCCCAGATAGAAATGCGAAAAATCCGACCCCCAGCAGCCGCGAACGTCGAGATGTTTCTTGTTCAAATCGAGATGCGGATTGAACGACACTTCACCGTGATCCGTGTATTGCCCGACGATCACAACGCGCCCGGCGTCGCGTGTGAACCGCATGGCCTGCACCACCGCCGCCGGAGCGCCCGAGGCTTCGATGGTGATGTCTGCCCCGCGACCCTGCGTATGATCCAACACCCACTGACGACGCGACTCTTCATCATGCTTTTCAAAGTCGAGGGTCGCCGCCGCGCCGACGGTCTCGGCGGCTTCGAGTCGGTTTTGCGGTGCGCCGATGCACAAGACGCGAAGCGCGCCCTGCATGGCCGCGCAGATAATGCACGACAGGCCAACCGGACCGCTGCCCAGTACCAGGACGGTGTCGCCGATCGACACTTCCGCTCGCTGTACCGCGTGCAGCGCCGTCGGCAGCGCGCAGCCACCCGCCATGAACGCGGCCGGATCGCCCGCATCGAAGCGGATGCAGCGCGTCCCCGGTTTGAGATACACTTTCTGGGCCCAGCCGCCGGTCAGGCCGTCGTCCAATCCGTACGTGATTCCGTAGACCTTGCGGTGTGGGCAGCGCGTGCTCGCCTTTGCAACGAGGCAATGCCAACATGCGTTGCAAGTCTTGTGGACATCCAGAAACGTGACTCGATCGCCCTCGGCGAACGGCTGACCGTGTACGTCGAGCAGCTCACCTCGAATCTTCTCGAGGCGCCCGATCGAGACATGGCCCGGGATGATGGGATATGGCACGTCGGCCAGTCGGCCCTGCTGGAGGTGCACATCGGTCCCGCAGACTTCGCTGAGTTCCACGCCCAGAAGGGCCGAATTCGGCTCCAGGACCGGCTCAGGTATCTCGCGAAGCTCGACCGGCACATCGGGCTTCGGCATGACAACTGCGAGAACCATACTCATTGCACATCAACTACAAGCGCCAACCTGAATTGCCAGATGCGGCAGTACCACCGCCGGCGTACGAACTCACGTCTCAACCAATGCCCGATCACCGTCCGTTCCGGATTAAACTGCCGCGCGGATGAGTTCCGCTGCCAATTCCTGTAATTCGTCTTTTGTCTGACCGGAAAACTTCCCGCTGCAGACGTGGGCGTACTCCCCGCAGAGTCTGGCGCAGGACGACTCGTCCACGACGCGATCCGCCATCATGAACAGCACGTTGTTTTCCTTGTCGATGTGCTGACGAAGAAGATCAATGTAGTCCCTGCCCGCCGAGACCAGCGCATCCACGGCCGCTGCCTCACCGGCGCGGGCCCCCGGCAGCGCTTCGTGCATCTGCCGCACGAACCCTCGGCCCTGCTCATGTTCCGCCAGCATCACGCCGATCGGCCCGCCCTCGCGGGGAATCCCACGCGCTTCCAGTTCGGGGAAAAGCAAGTCCTCCTCCTTGCCATGATGACAAGCATCCGCAAAAAGCCGGAAGAAAGAGACGAACTTAGCGAGCGTCTCAACATTCTGCGCGCTCACGGCCGAGCCCTCGTTCAGAACGCGCTCTAACGCGTCCAGAACCTTCAAAATGAGCCGGTGCTCTTCACGCAGAACTGTCGTCGGTGTGTTGGTTTCAGCCATCGCCCGCGCCTTCCATGCAAGAACTACTCGACACGCGCCAGGTCACATCGATAGCCTACTCGAATTCCTCTGGAAGTTGAAGCCGCAATGCCTGCATCTCCAGCCTGCGCCGTTCGCGACCGCCCCGAGGTTTAGAGCGCTTGCGATCATCGTATGGCGTCCGCGTTGGAAGATCCTCAAGGAAGAATCGACTCCGAAACGCTGCAACAGGATAGAAATTGTTCAAGGCCTTGTCTGAAAACTCGGCTGTCGTAGTGGCCGGCCTCTGTGCCGGCCGACGGTCGGCAGGGACGCCGACCACTACATGCGTTTTCAGACAAAGCCTAGAATACTACATTCTCGAGCGCCTCGCAGCAGGCCGCTAGTTCGAGACTGAACCCGCGATATCAAGGTTGACGCTATACTGAGGGCCAAATGGGAATGAACGAAACTGCTGAAAGGAACGACTCAGAAACAGGGCTGCGTCGTGTAATGGGTCCCTTCGGGGCGACGTGTGTCGTCATCGGCGCCATCATCGGCGTCGGCATCTTCTTCACGCCCAGCGAGGTAGCGCGATTGGCAGGCAGCAGCGGGATGGCGATGTTGGCCTGGGCCATCGCCGGGGCTATCGCGCTGACCGGCGCTCTGACGTTCGCCGAGCTCGGGGGTCTCTATCCGCACACGGGCGGCCAATATGAGCTTCTGCGTGACTCTTACGGGCCGCTCCCGGCATTCGTCTACGTCTTTTGCAATGCGACGGCTATCCAGGCGGGAGCCATCGCCATCATCGCCATCATCTGCGTGCGGAATCTGTGGGAGGCGGTGGGCACCGGGACTCCGGACGCGCTGCAAGTCAGCGCGGCTTCAGCGATGTTGATCGTCGGTTTGGCGTTGGCAAACGGCATAGGCGTGAAGTGGGGATCCAGTGTCCAGAATCTCACGGTCTGTGCCAAGGTAGGAACGCTTCTCGTAATCACAGGGATCGCCGCGACCGTCGATTCCGCGAAGCCTGCTGTGGGCTTAATGAACGCGCAGCAGAATGGCGTGGCGGGCATCGGAATTGTAGGCTTGGTGTTCGCGGCAATGATTCCAGCGATGTTTTCGTTCGGAGGTTGGCAGCACGCGCTGTGGATCGGCGGCGAAATCCGCCAGCCGCAGCGCAACGTACCGTTCGCCATCATCACGGGTGTCGTGACGGTCGTTGTCGTCTACCTGTTGGTAAACTGGGCGTACTTTCGGCTGCTTGGCTACGGCGGCGTGGCGGGCAGCGAGACCCTGGCGGCGGACGCAGTGGCCGGAGTCTGGCCGGGGTATGGCAGACGGGCCATCGCAGCGGGCGTCGCGCTCTCCGCGTGCGGCGTACTCAATGCCCAGCTTCTGTCGGGGCCTCGACTGGTCTACGGCATGGCTTTGGACGGCAGATTCTTCAGCCCGTTCGCCCGTATCAGTGCGCACCGCGCAACGCCGATTCCCGCGATCATGCTGATCGCCGGCATGGCCCTCGTGCTCCTGCTGCTCGCTGGGGAAGAAAGCGTGGGCAAGCTGATCACCGGCGTCGTCTTCATCGACGGAGTCTTCTTCGCGCTGACGGGTTGCGCACTTTTGGTGTTGCGGCGAAAACGACCCCAAGCCGACCGACCGTTGCGCGTGCCGGGCTATCCGGTCGTGCCGCTGCTGTTCGTGGTTGGTGAGATCGGCATTGTGGTCGGCGCCTTCCGCAATCCCGAGGTTCGGTCGGTCGCGTTTATCGGCGTTGGCTGGATCATCGCCGCGGCGATCTGCTACCTGTTGTTCTTTCGCCGGTCGCCCCAGGCACCCCTCAGCCAATCCGGGCGTCGTGATCCTGAGGCTCGCCGGGATGCATCTCGTGCATAATCAAGAGCGACAGAATCCAACTCAACGTTGACTCGGCGCCCTGATTGCGATTCACGCCGTCGGCATTGAGGCCGTCGCAGCAGCCCCGCGTTTTGAAGTCCACCAGAGGTGTTTCGAGGATGTTCCTGCCCAGAAACCACTCGAAACAGAGGCGCATCTGCGCGAGCCACTTCTGCTCGCCAGTGACTTTGTAGGCCGACTTGCAGGCGCCGACCAAGGCCGCCGCATCGATGGGTTGTTGGTCAAACTCCGCCCGCTCGCCGCCCTTGGGCCACCACCCGCGGTTGCCCACCAGGGATATCGCGCCGCTTGGCGTGGTGTGGATCTTGAGCAGCCATTGCAGCGAACGCATCCCGCAATCGACAAATCGCTGTTCTCCGAGCGCCTGCCCGGCAAGAAGAAGCGCCTGGGGCATACGCCCGCTATTGTACGTCAGGTGCCCGTCACACCATTCCCAATCGTCGCTGCGATACTGTTCATATCGCGCAAACAGGGCGTCGGCCATCGTGCGCATGCGCTCGCGGATCTGCGTGGCCCCCTCGAAGCGCCGCAGGTAGTAACTGAAACCAATAATGCACAGCGCCTGGGCACGTGGATGCGCTACGGAGCGCGTCGAGTCCACCGCTTTGTGGAACAATTCGCCCGCCAGCGAGAGATCTTGCTCAGCCGGCGGATGGGTTGTCAAGTAGCCCAGCGCCCAAATCACGCGGGCCAAACTGTCCTCCGTGCCCTCTTGATCCAGCCAGCGGCGATCATACGACATGAAATTGCGGAAACGTTTGAGTTCATCGTTCCACGCATGGACCACAAACGAAAGATACCGCTCAAGATACGGCAGGACCGTCGCGTCGCTCAGCAGGCGATAGCTCATGGTGGCGGCGAGGAGCGCCCGGGCGTTGTCGTCCGTGCAATAGCCGTGGTTGCGATCTGGAGTCGAGTAGACTGCGTGCTGCAACATCCCGGTGTCATCGGTAAGCAGAAACATGTGATCGAGCCGCACCTCGGGCAGCGACAATTGAAGCGTCGGCTTCCCGGCGCCGACCTCGACCGGCGCCCACCGCGCAGCCTGCTTGAGCACTTTCTGGTACGTATCGTTATACTCGCGCGCTACCGCGGGCCAGATCATCCGGCGGCCGAACTTGTAGGCCTTTTTCTGAAGGTCCAGCCGCAGAGCATCATCATCCAGCAGTTCGTTGATACCGCAAGCCATGCTTTCGGGGTCATCGAAGTCGACCAGTCGTCCCCGACCGTCGCCGAGCAGTTCCTGAGCATACCAATAGGGTGTCGAGACAACTGCTTTACCACAGGCCACCGCGAAGGCCAGCGTGCCCGAGACGATTTGCTCCTTCGAGCGATACGGCGTGACGTACAGATCAGCAGCCTTCAGAAAATCCACCAGCACCGGCAGCGTCACATAATGATTATGGAAAAAGACATTGTTGGCGATACCGAGGTCCACCGCCCGCCGTTCCAGCCCGAGGCGATACGATTCGCCCGATTCCCGCCGCACCGCCGGATGAGTCGCGCCCAAGATCATGTAGGCCACGTTGGGATGCCGCCGCGCGACGATGGCCAGCGCATCCAGCATCGTCTCGATGCCTTTGCCCGGACCCAACAAACCAAACGTTAGAAGCACCGGTCGATCCTTGACCATGAAGCGCTCTTTGAATTCGTTGGGATCATGAAATTCAATGTCCGGCGTGCCGTGATGGATCATGCGGATCTTCTCGGCGTCCACGCCGTAGCGATCCTCCAGCAGCCATTTGGCGCGCTCCGCGAGCACGACCACGGTGGCGCTCAGCTCGCCAATCTTCCCCAGCACGTGACGCTGTCCTTCGGACGGTTCGCTCAGCACGGTGTGCAACGTGGTCACCACGGGTTTCTTCAGGCGCTCGAGCAGTTCGATGACATACCGGCCGTCGGTGCCTCCGAACAAACCGTATTCGTGCTGTAAGTTGATGACGTCCGTCTTGTTCGTGTTGAGAAAATCCGCCGCGTTGCGATAGTCGCCCCGATGGTGCTGACGAATCTCGAAATGGACCTGCTCGCCGTACTGGTATTCACCGTCGCGATCGTTCAGGGCGACGATTCCGATATGATCATCATCAGCGAGCGGTACCTTATGCACATGTGCGGCAAGATTGGTAATCAAGTCATTGGTATACGTCGCGATGCCGCATTGCCGCGGAACAAAAGAAGCCACAAAGCTCACATCGATGCACTGCTGCGACATGTTCGCTCCTCGGGATCAGGCACAATGAATTCCACAGACTCGGATTCGAAGCGGGTGCAATAGTAGTCTAAGGCCAACAGCCGCTATTGCCAAGGGGTGCCACACCACGCGCCTGTTGAGCAATCGGCGCGAACTTCGGCGGGGCCGAGGCGCGCCCTGTTTCATCGGCGGGCCGCCGCGTACTCTGGATCGAGCCTGCGAAGCAGCCCCCGCCGAACGATCTGAAGAGGCCGGGTCAGGGCACGATGCAGCCGGATGTAGCCCGGAAGATTGAAGGACTCATCCAATTGTTCAGGGGCCAGTTGGTCGGGCCGGTTCCGGCGGCGGTGTTTGAGCAAGTGATAGCGGTCCATTTCCTGAAACAGCCCGCGGAGCCAAACGCTCGGAGGAAACCGCGAACCCCACCAACCGGGCACATGCCAGGAGATTTGAAAGTCGATCAAATGGGGCAAACCATCATCACCGACGATGATGTTTTCACATTTCTCAAGATCGACATAGGCCATCGCGCGCTCGTGGATCGAGCCGATGAGTGCATCCAGGCGATCGAAAAACTCGTCCCCAACTGCCTCGCCCTTTTGTAGCTCGTGGCCGGGCACGAACTCGTGCACGAAACCACAGTCGTGCCACATCCCCAGAAAATCGGGCACGGCTTCGAGATCGGCGAGTGCTCGATAGATGCGGGCTTCGCGCCGGGCCAGATAGCGCCCGATCCAGCGCCCCGGCAGACCCATCACATCGGACGTCCGTCCGATCTTCAAAACGGCCTGTCGACCGTCATCGCTCTGAAACAACCCGGTGGCGGCGAAGAAATCGTGCTTGAAGACGCGCACCAACCGATACTTGCCGGCCGGGAGGTCAAGCGCATCGGGAAAGCGCGCCCTGCCGAGGGCCTTCAACAGGCTGGGAGCACGCTGTTTTGTGACACGCATAGTATTGAGTAGTGTAGCGATTGTGCCCTCGCATCGGAACCCACGATACCACGGGACTTGGCACGCTGGCATAAAGGATGATAATGGGCAGCGGCAGATGTTTGAAGTTCGAGTCGAGAGAACTGTCCGAGCCGCGCACGCCGTCCGAATGCCGGACGGCGCCATGGAACCGCTGCACGAGCACGACTGGCGGGTGACTGTGATCTTGCGCGGGCTCAAACTCGGCAAGGACGGGTTCTTGGTCGATTTTTGTTTCGTCCGGCAGGAGATGGACCGCATCCTCGATCCGCTCACCGGCGCGAATTTGAATGAACACTCTTTCCTTGCCGGAATGCCACCCTCGGCGGAGGCCGTGGCGCAGCGAGTCTTCGAAGCGCTGGACCGCCTCGACTGGCACGGTCCGGAACTCGCCGGTGTCGCCGTGGTGGAGGCCCCTGGCTGTTCCGCCATATTCTCGAGGCCGGCCGGTACAACGGCCTCAAATCTCAGGAGAGAATAACCCCGATCATCCCAAATCGGTCGTCCCCACGCCGACGATTGACGATAGGCTCTATGTATCCTAACATACTTGTAAGGGTATCTTACGGGACGCAGCCGATGAACATCACCTGCCAAGTCTGCAACAAAGCCATGGCCACGGTGCATTTGACTGATTTGATGGGCGGCGAGAAACAAGAACGCCACCTCTGCAGCGAATGTGCCGAGGAAGAAGGCGTGATCATGAAGCCCAAGGCCCAGCTCAACGAAATGTTGCAGAAGTTTGTCATGCACAAGTCCATGGTCCAGCAGTTGGCCGACTTGACCTGCGACCATTGCGGCCTGAGCTTCGTCGAGTTCCGCAGGCACGGCTTGCTGGGATGCCCCCATGACTACGATGCGTTCAAGAAAGCCCTCGAACCGTTGATCGAACGTTCTCACGAAGACAACGTCCAGCATGTTGGCAAGATCCCCGTCCGTGCCGGCGAACACGTCCGGGCGCGACAAACCGTCGCCCGTTTGGAGCGCGAGCTGAAGCAGGCGATCCAGGAAGAGGAGTATGAGAAGGCGGCGCGGTTGCGCGACGAAATCGAGAAACTGGGGCCTTCATGAAAATGATCGACGACATCGCTAAACGAACAGGCACCTGGCTCAGCGGCACGGGGCCGATGAATGACATCGTCATTTCCTCGCGGATTCGTCTGGCGCGCAATCTGGCCGGTTTTCCGTTCCTGACCAAGTCCGACACCGGCCAGCGAAACGAAATCTATCGTTTGCTCTACGATCGAGTGATGCACACCGACTTAGGCTGCCGCATCCTCTTTGTGGACATCGAGGAGGCGCCGGAGCTTGATCGCCAAGTGCTCGTCGAGCGACACCTCATCAGCCGTCAACACGCGGAAGGAGAAGGCAGTCGCGGCGTCGCCGTCAGCGACAAAGAGACCCTCGCGCTGATGGTCAACGAGGAAGATCACCTGCGCATCCAGGTTCTCGGCAGCGGATTCCGGCTGGAGCAACTGTGGGAGCGAATCGACAAACTCGATGATATCCTCCAGCAGCAACTCGACTTCGCGTTTCACGAACAATACGGCTTCTTGACCGCCTGCCCCACGAATGTGGGCACGGGAATTCGTGTCTCCGTCATGCTGCACTTGCCTGCGCTGAAGCTCGCCGGCGAGCTGGAAAAAGTCTCGCGCGCCGCCAAGAACATGCGCCTCGCCGTCCGCGGTCTGCACGGAGAAGGGACCGAAGCCACAGGCGATTTCTATCAGATTTCCAATCAAACCACGCTGGGCAAGAGCGAAAAGGACATTATTGCTGAGTTCTGCAGCATCGTGATCCCGAAAATAGTTGATTACGAGAGGATGGCGCGACAGGCGCTCCTGAAGGACCGTCCCACCGCCCTCGACGACAAGATCTGGAGGGCCTACGGCACACTGGAAAACGCCCGCACCCTGAGCACCGAAGAAACGCTTTACCTCTTGTCCCACTTACGCATGGGGATACACTTGGGCCGGCTCGAAACCATCCCATTGCAGACCATCAACGATCTCTTCATCAAGGCCCAGCCTGCTCATCTGCAAAAGATCCGCGGGATGCGATTGGACGGTGAGGAACGAAGCGTGTTTCGCGCCGATTACATTCGCCAGCGGCTGGCCGAGAGCAACTGACCGGCGATCAGCGTTCCCGCCCTCGAATACTCGACAGATTCATCGAAATGATCTTCGGCCCTGGCAGGCGCGACAGCTCGTCTCCCGCCACATGACCCCGCCCTACGGGCACCGTCCCCACGACTCTAGCAGGCTCGCAAGGTCGAAAGCCCCGACCTCGCCGTCGTCATCAAAATCGGCTTCACATTCGGGACACAGCCCCCAACTGCCCAGCAACGAGGCCAGGTCAGACGCGCCGACGACGCCGTCACAGTCGAAGTCCGCTGCGCAGTCGCTTGGCGTGCTCGCACACACACCGTTGAAACACTCATCATCCGTACATGCTTCGCCGTCATCACAATCTTCACTTGCGACACAGCAATAACTTGCACCGGTCGTGCTCAAAAACTGAAGGCTGAGGTTCTGGGCCTGGTGAGCCTCATCCACGGCAATTGCTATCGGCGCGGGAAGGCCGATCTCGCCTCCCTCGACGCGACTGAAACACCACCCGGGCAGCGTCAGCGTCACCGTACACGAACCGGCGGGGACACCGGATACGTCCCAGCCACCCCACGATCCGCCGGTGACATCACAACCGACGAAACCGCCAATGCACGCGACGCAGACGTTGATACCCGTCAGGCCGCTGGTCAGAGGATCGTCGAGGTCCGTGTACACCGAGCCGCCGACCGTGAAGCTACCCGCCAATGCCTGTGCATCGACAATCCAGCACGACACGCCAAGCGCGAACAAGTACGGCAGAACGAAACGCTGCATCGCCACACCTCCGTTTGGCTGGCCCGCCCACCCACACGGCCGGCACGCCGCACTTCAACCTCTTGACAGTCCCGGCGACTGCAAAAAGGGATTACCTGGTCGGCACCCCGCGCCCCGCGACCTCCAGAGGAAGCGATTATCCTACTGATCGAGTCCGAGGTTTTCCAGCCATCGCGCCAAGATTACAGCGGTCTCATGGGAGACGTCAGAACCTCCTTGGTGCAACTCGCGAAACCGACGCTCCATTGTCATCGCAACCTCGACCGCCGCATTGACTTACTGCCTCCACCCTCTCGGCGACCGCGATGTCGGGCGGTGTGCGTCAGCTTCGCATGTGGGCAAAAGGGGGTTAAAGCGGTCAGGATTAAAGGGGTCAGGAATGCTCTCAAAGTCAACACCGGGCGTGCCCGGTGCTATATAGCGTGGGGTTTATTGGGGCGGGTTCACTTCTGGGTTTTCTTCCAATCGGCGAGGAAACGCTTGAGGCCGATGTCGGTCAGGGGGTGTTTCCAGAGTTTTTCGAAAACGGAGTAGGGCATGGTGCCGATGTCGGCGCCGGCGAGGGCGGCTTCGAGGACGTGGTTGGGGTGACGCAGGCTGGCGGCGAGTAACTGAGTAGTGAAGCCGTAGTTGTCGTATATCTCGCGGATGTCGCGGACCAATTCCATGCCGTCCTCGCCAATATCGTCCAGCCGGCCCAAGAACGGGCTGCAACAAGCGGCGCCGACCTTGGCGACGATCAGGGCCTGGATCGGCTGGAAGCAGAGCGTCATGTTGACGTCCATGCCCTCAGCCACGCAGATTTTCAGGGCTTTGATGCCTTCGGTGATGATCGGCAGCTTGACGGTGACGTTCGGCGCGATCTTGATCAGCTCCTTGGCTTCTTCGACCATGGCGCCGCACTCGGTGCTGAGCACCTCAGCCGAAACCGGCCCGGAGGTGATGCCGCAGATTTCGCCGATCAGGGACTTGAACTCCTTACCCTCCTTGGCCACGAGCGACGGATTGGTGGTCACGCCGTCGAGCAGGCCCATGTCGTGGGCGGCCTTGATTTGATCGACGTTGGCGGTGTCGACGAAGAACTTCATGTCTTGCGGCCCTCTTTTCTTGAAAATATGGCAATTCGTCCGCTCGTGGATGGCTGCATCCTACCACGAATTGGTGAGCGGCCAAGGGCCGGGCGGTGGAGGCGGACGGCGGGCTTGTGAGATTCCCGCGCGGGCTGTTCGCAACCGGGCTGACGCACGGCCTTTCGGTCTCTCGGTTTCATGCCGGCAACGCGTTGAACTCGTTGCCGGGTGTCACTACAATGCTGCGGAATTGTGGAGCCCGTAAAGTGCAGGGCTCAAAGAAGTTAATTCGCGCGGCGGTCTGCGTTTCGGTCACGATCGGAGGGTCGGCCTGCCGCTAAACCTAACGAGTCGGGTCGTCAGGGTGGCTCGGATCGCGTCCGACCTCCTGGAGACCGGTCTGCCGGTTCATGTTTCCATGCGTGCATACTTCCGCAACATCTATCAAGCCCTGCGGACCGTCATCATCGGCATGCGCATCACGCTGAAGTACGCGTACGCCAAGCCGATCACCGTGCAATATCCGGACGTGGCGCCGGTGTTGCAGAAGCGCTTTCGCGGATTTCACTATTTCGAGATCGAGAAGTGCATCGCTTGTGACATGTGCGCCAAAGCCTGCCCGGTGGATTGCATTTACATCGAGAAATCCGGCCCGCGCAAGATTGACAAGGAAACCGGCATCGCCGTCGGCGGGGCGATGCTGCGCTATGCGATTGACTATTCAAAATGTATGTTCTGCGCACTGTGCGTGCCGCCGTGTCCAACGGATTGCATTCATATGGGAAACCTGCACGACATGTCGAGTTATGATCGTGAGAGCATGACCGTGGAATTCACCGATCTGGCCAAAGAGGGCCTGCAAACGCCCCAGCCGTTGTGGCTACAGAAAGACAAGCTGCCTGAATGGGCTGCGGAAGTGAAGCAGGACTGGGTCGATCGCGGCGAGCCATTGAAAGAGGAAATGATCAAAGCGCTATCGCCGTCGCAGTCGGCCAAGGATAAGGAAAAGGCCGCCGCGAAGACATCGCCTACGGCATAGCCCACAGCATAGCGGGTGGATTACAAGTTATGTATATGCTATTAGCTCAATCGCTGCCTGATTCGGTTCGAGGCGACACCAGCGTCGAGTTCGTCGTCGGCGTGGTGCTCTTTCTGGTTGTGGGCTTCCTGATGGCCTTCGCCGTGCTGGTCGCCGGCAAGCTGCTGCGTCCGAAAGTTGCCCATCCTGAGAAGGACGCCCCGTACGAATGCGGCGAGCCGGCCATCGGCACGAGCTGGGTGCAGTTCGACCTGCGCTTCTATGTGGTCGCGCTGGTCTTCATCGTGTTCGATGTCGAGATTGTGCTGTTTTACCCGTGGGCGGTGGTTTTCAAAGAAGCCGGACTGCCGGCCTTGTATGACATGCTGTTCTTCTTCGGCGTGGTGGTGGTCGGCTTTTTGTATCTGTGGAAGTTTGACTATTTGGACTGGGTGCGGGCCAGCACGGGCCAGCGCCGCGAAGAGGATTTCGAACCGACCAAACTGTCGGAAGTGGCTCGGAGGATGAGCTAGTCGGGCTTCTCACTTTATGGGCGTTCGCGCAGGCTGAAGCCTGCGGCTCCTTGGATGATTGCGGTGACGCGATGAGTTGGATCGAAAACAGGTATGAAGAAGGCGTGAT
>JACZTW010000111.1 GCA_022573485.1 Planctomycetota bacterium | reverse complement strand
CCTGCTCAATCGCGAAGGCAATTGCCGCATCATCACGATCGAGGAACCCGTCGAATACCAGTTCCCCAAGTGCCCCGGCTCGATCGTGACGCAGCGTGAAGTCGGCCTGGACGTGCCGTCCTTCAGCGCCGGCCTGAAGCACGGCCTGCGGCAGGACCCGGACGTCATACTCGTCGGCGAAATCCGCGATCGTGACACGGCGCAGATGGCGCTGTCGGCCGCGGAGACAGGCCATCTCGTGTTCTCGACCATGCACACGCGCGATGCCAAGGGCGCCATCACACGCTTCGCCGACCTCTTCCCGCAGAACGTGCAGAATGACGTGCGCTCGCAACTGGCCATGAGCCTGCGGGCGGTCGTCAGCCAACATCTGCTGCCGTCCGTGACGCCCGATGCCAAACGCGAGCTGGCCATCGAAGTGCTGTTCAACAACATGCCCGTAAGCGTCGCCATTCGGCAGGGCAAGATCGAATCCATCGACAACTGCATCATGACCGGCAAGGCGGACGGCATGATCACACTCGATGACTCGCTGCGGCTGCTCCTGCAGGCCGAGCGGATCGATCGCAAGACGGCCGAACGCTTCGCAACCAACTCACACCTCACCTTCTGAGCTGGGCCCTTTAGGGTCCGGACCATCTTTGAGCCGGGCCCTTCAGGGTCCGGACCATCGCGGGGCGCCGGCGACCCGCCGCAAACGGTCCGTAGCCTGAAGGCCACGGCTCAAAAGCGGTAGGGTGGGCACAGCCCACCAGACGAATTGGTGGGCGGTGCCCACCCTACTATCACCCCTTTACAAACTGGGTCCGGCGTCGGGGCCTAGGAGGCGCCGGCGGGTCACGTCCAGCGGCGGCATGCCGTGCGAGAGCAATTCGTCGTGGAACTTCTGCAACGTGAAGCTCCTGCCTAGTTTCTTTCGATAGTCTTCCCGCAGCTTCATGATCTGCAGCTTGCCCACCGTGTACTTCAAGTAGCCCGGATCGAAAGTGCCGCGCACGGCTTCCATTGCCGCCGGTTTCCTGCCGTAGAACGTGTTGGCCATGAAGAACTGCGTGGCTTCTTCCAGCGACATGCCGGAGCAGTGCATCTTGACCGAGCATACGAACCGGCAATTGCGGAGCAGTGCGTCCTGCAACATGCCGACTTCATACATTGGATCGTGGCTGCCCCAGCCTTGCTCGATCATCATTTCTTCGCAGTAGTGGGCCCAGCCTTCCTCGGCGGCGTAGCTGCGGAAGATCTTCTGCACGTCGCTGGGTGCATTGCGGGTGTGCAGGTATTCCACGAAGTGGCCCGGGTAGGCTTCATGCACTGAGGTGTTGGTGGCGACGTACTTGTTGAACACTTCGAGCCACTCGCGCTGCTCCTGTGCCGTCCAGTGCGGCTCGATGGGCGTGACGTAGTAGTAGGCTTGGTCGGCGAGGGCCTCGAATCCGCCGGGCGCACTCAGGAATGCGAAGCCCCAACGCATGAACGGCGGCGTCTCCGCCACCAGCGGCTCCAGCGGCGAGGGCAGGGTCACGATACGCTGATCGACGAGAAACTGACGAATCGTCCCGAGTTCCGCGCGGATATTCGGGATCAATTCTTCGGCGGTGTACATGTTGGATGACATGCGGGCCATCAAGTCTGCGGCGCTGATCCCGTCGAAGTGGCTGTCGGCGATGGCCCGCACGCGGGCCAGGTTGCGCTGCAAGTCCTGCTCGGCGACGGCCAGCAACTGCTCCGCAGTCAAATCAACGCCCTCGGTGAGCTTCATCATGCGGCGATACTTTTCGCGGCCGAGTGCGAAGTTGCCGTCAGCTTTGGGCAGCTTGTCCGATTTCAAGTGCTCGACGAACCGCGAAGTAGCCTGGGCCGCTGCGTTGGCGGACTTCCGCAGATTCGCCTGGAGCTTCTCGTTCTTGACTTCGGCGAACGCTGCGATGATGTCTTTCTGGAAGAATTTGATCGACCCCTCGATGTTCTCGACGGCAGTATTGACGTAGGCCTGCGGGATCACGCCGTTCAAGTTGGCTTTGGCCTGCTCGAACGCCCGCGGCACGCCCCCGAGAAGTTGCACTGCCCGGCTCATACGAACAGCCAGCGGCGCGTAGTCGCGACTGATGTAGCTGAGCAGGCCGTCGCTGATGGTGTTGTAGAAGCTGGGATTGGTGCGGTGGGCGGCGAGGTCTTCAAGCTCGAAGATCACGTTGCCGCAGGCATAGATCAGGATGTCGCGGTCGAGTTGATCCTCAGCCGCCAGCCGGTTGGGGTCGATCTCGCGCAGCCTGAGGAGCACTTCCTTGTTGTAAGTCAGCCACGCCTCGATGCCCGCCATGCTGAAGTCCGGCGACATTCCGTCATACTGGTGCAGGCCCGCCGTCGCAGCTTTGATGGGATGGCTGTCCCAGTTCCGCCGGATGTAATCGCGGCGCAGCACTCGGAATCGCTGCGCCGAATCGTCCGCCTCTTGCCTGACGACAGCTTGACCATCCTGAGCTTGACCAACCTGCGTCTGACTGACCTGCGGCTGACCGGCCGCCGCACATGAGAAGACCAGCGCTCCTGTGATGACTACAACTGAAATGCAACGCATCATTGTCCTCCGCAAGCACGATCTGGGTTTCCATGTGAGTCGCGCTCACAGCTTAGCCCACAACGACCGATCCGGCAAAAGCAGTCCCGGAGGGACGAAAGACGATAGCCCCGGGCGCAAGCCCGGGGGAGACGACGTCGATGAAATGCCCCAGCCCCGGCAGGGGCGAAAGATCGATCGGCGGACTCGACGCGTGCGTCATCGCATGATCGGGACCACGGGCGCGCCAGCGCGGGTGTCGCCGGATGGGTCGCCGCATTTCTGTCGCCCCTGCCGGGGCTGGCGTGCGCAGGGCCATGGCTTACGCCATGGGCTACCATCTACCGCCCCGATGGGGCTGCCATTCTCACACAGATAGATACGGCAAGCATCGGAGGCGTGTCCGAGTCGTTTTGCAACAACTTGGTCAAAGCACGGACTCAAGCGGTTCAACGGGGATGCACGTCAAGCGTGGGGCTGATGGCCTCTGTGCCAAGCGCGTCAAGTGGGGTCGGGGGCCTCTTAGGAGATGGCCACCGTCTTGAGCGGAATTTGCGTCTCGGCTCCGAGATTCAGCATTTGGTTGCTGCAATCGGCGTCCGAGCCCACGCAGGACTCGTCGCCGAGCATCGAGCAACTTGCGGCGTTAAAAGCGAAGAGACATGAACCCAACGCAACGCCGGCTACCAGTTTTAAGAGTCGCTGCACGACCACTGGTTTCCCTCCGACAGGTAACGATTCAAACGTACGATTCTCGAAATCCGGCCAACGACTATCGGGGTTAAGCTGGAACGGCTGGCGCGGTCGTAGCAGTTTTTCAGGGCAAGAAAATGGAGAGATTCGTGCAGGCCACCGGCAGTGGCCATGGCATGTCGTTGGCGCCTCGGCACTGAGCCGTGGCCTTCAGGCCACGGACCGCGGTCGCGGTAACCTGCGAATGGTCCGGACCCTGAAGGGCCCGGCTCAAACCGCCCACCTGCTTGATGGCTGGAACGTCCGGGTAACGCCTGCCACGGAGCGGGGCTGACGGAAGAAGAATTGACCCCGCAGCCGTATTCTCCTACCCTATAACAGTAGGCAAGAGGTAGACCACGGCACGAAACCACGGAGAGATCCACATGTTTCGCAAGACATTCCGGCGACTTGGGTATGCCCTGATAACGGGCTCTATGCTGTACCAGGGCTGTGCCCTGAACAGTGACGACCTCCAACTGGCCGCCGCCAACAGCACGCAGGATTTTCTGTCTGACTTATTCGCAATTGCGCTGACCACTTGGATCGACGCGGCCTTCAACGTCCCGGCGTAGCGGCAGGCGGGAGCACTTCTGCGATCAAGCCACGGCAGCCGGGCACAGCCTGCCCGTACCATCTGCGCTACTCGGCATAATCGAGAAACAGAGATGACACAATGAAAGTCGCAGTCACCGGCGCCACCGGCTTCATCGGGCATTACATCGTCCGCCACTTGATCGAGCAGGGCCATTCGTGCCGATGCTGGTACCGCCCGGAGAGCGTTCGCCGCACGCTCGATGACCTCTCCGACGGAATCGAATGGATCGAAGGTGATCTGGCGAACACGGAGTCAGCCGCCGCGCTGGTGCAGGGTTGCAATGCAGTTGTCCACGCCGCTCTGTGGCGACCGGGCGAGGGCTTTCAAGGCGCCGAAGGCGATATCGTGGCCTTCGCGGATCGCAACATCGTAGGTTCACTGCGACTGATCGCACAGGCCCACGAAGCGGACGTGCCGCGCTTCGTGTTCATCTCCACTTGTGCCGTTCACGAAATCATCCTCGAAGACCGCAAGCTCGACGAAGCCCATCCCATGTGGCCCCGGAGCCACTACGGCGCCTACAAAGCCGCCGTCGAAGAATTCGTCTACAGCTACGGCTACCGCTACGATTTTGACATTTGCGCCCTGCGCCCGACAGGCGTTTACGGCCTGCACCACGCGCCGGCCAACAGCAAGTGGTACGATCTGGTCAAGAGCGTCGCGGAGGGCAAGACGGATCGCGTCACGCCGCAGGGCGGCAAGGAAGTTCACGCCGCCGATGTCGCCAAGGCAGTGAGCATCCTGCTGAAGGCCGACGGCGTCGCCGGGCAAGCATACAACTGCTACGACCGCTACATTTCGCAAGAGGAAGTGGCCGGCATCACCGCCAAGCTGTCAGGCCAGGATGTAACGATCGCCCGAACCAATACCGGCCCGAAACATCAGATCGACACGTCAAAGATTCGCAAACTGGGCATGGATTTCGGCGGACCGACGTTACTGGAGTCCACGGTCGCCCAGATGCTGCGTGCCTGATTGGGCAGCCAAGGAGTCGGTATGATCCGTCGCTTATTTCGTCCCCAACGGCGAGAGCCTGTGGTCGAACGGCTTGGGGCCGCCGCATTTATCGCAGGGGCAGAGGCGTAGCAGGTAGTCCCACGAGTAAATCCCGGTGGTGTGGCTGTCGGACCAGCGAAACTGCACAGCGTAATTGCCGACCAGCGACATTTCTTCGATTGAAATGGCTTCCGACACATCGTCTGGCTTCAGCGTGCGAATGCCGGTGCGCTCGTCAACACAATTCGCACAACCACAGTGGCAGCGCAGATACTTGAACGCATAGGTCGAATCGTGGCCGGCCTGCCAAGTCACGCGCAATGTGCGGTCTGAGGTCCGAGCCTTGATGTCGGTCGGAGTTTCCACGCGGGCGGCCCCGTTACATGGGTAGTTGCAGAAACTCGATCATGTGCGAATCATATGTCTTGCTCGCCTCCGGATTGGAGAAATCCAGACGCAGCTCGTTGATGACCTTGGTGCCCATGGCGATCCACTCCTTCCAGCAGGCCTGACACACGTGGGCCAGCACTTTCTCGCCCAACTCGCCTTTGAACGGTCGCTCTTCCATCTTCGGCGCGTTCTGACCGCAGTGGCAGCAGGACACCGTATCACCGCCCGCCGTGGCGACGGTCGCCGCCGGAGCTTTGGTCTCGACTTCGGGCGGCGTTTGGCCCAGTTCGCGAAGCAGGTTGGCCATGGCATCGCGCGGCATGATATCGCCGCGTTCGGCGGCCACTCGATAACCGTCGGTCAGCGCCGCCACAGCTTCAGCGTCCTTGCCGAGGCTCCTCAACGCTTCGCCGAGGTGTTGATAGGCCTTGGAGAATCCGCTCTGAAGCTCGATGACCCGTCGAAAGGATGCGCAGGCCTCCTCATAGCGCTGCGCGTCGAGGTAGGCTTTGCCGAGGCTGAAATGACCCAGCTCGTTCTCCGGGTCGGCGTCGGCCATGTTCTTGAAATTGGCAATTCGCTCTTCGATTTCCATTATTCAGAATCTCCACGGACACAAGTAGGTGCATGATCGTCGCGGCTTGGTATGATAGTGTGCGGCCGGGCGTTTGTGTAGCGCCCGATTTCGTGTGCATCAAGAGTACCAGGGAGTAGCCGGTAAGATGTCCGTCGTCTGTTGCGTGGTCAGCGATCTCATATTCGCCACTAAAATCCGAAGTACGGCCGCCGCCCTGGGCGTGGAGGTGGCCGTCGTCCGGGATCGAGCCGCGATGCTGGCCCACCTCGACGATGCCGCAACCGTGATCCTCGACTTGAACCTGGATGGGGACGATGCAGTCGAGCTGATCCGGCTGGCTCGTGCTCGACCGGCGGCCCCAAAAATCGTTGCCTATTGTGCCCATGTGGACAAGGATTTGGCCTCCGCGGCGGAAGAGGCTGGGGCGGATGCGGTCATGCCACGGTCTCAATTCGTCGCCGCGCTGCCCGAAATTCTGACCGCCGCTGCCGAAAACGCAAACCCGAAGTCGTGACACGGGATCGGGATAGATGAATTCCGCACTGCTTCAAGTCGGTCGCAATTTCCGTCAGAAGCTGCTGCATTTGTCAGCAGCAAAACCAAGACTGCCCATGCAAGAATCCGCCAGGGCAAAAAGCATTCATGAAGAGATTAAGACCAAGTAATTTGTGATCGGGAGGTGTACTTCAGGGTTGGCGCGGGCTGCCCGAGAACCTAAGATGAACTTGATTCTGTGAGTCGAAACTCGATGCAGGATCCCATTTCTGAGATAGAGCCGCTCGCTGAGC
The DNA here is from genome assembly GCA_022573485.1 of Planctomycetota bacterium. Taxonomy (GTDB): domain Bacteria; phylum Planctomycetota; class Phycisphaerae; order UBA1845; family CAIVHJ01; genus JACZTW01. Next base: position 4,476 of record JACZTW010000111.1, on the reverse strand, counting down.
GCGATCGAGATAGATGTTGGCGATCTAGTGTCACCCGGTTGGTTAGAAAACATTGCATGTTCTTGTGTCCCGCGCGCGGCGATGCTGAAAGCTGTGAAGACGCTTTTCCTTCGACCGCCCGCCGCGTCGATCAGAAATGATTGACATTGCCGATGCGGCAGCGATGATATACGCAGTTTGAAACGAGCATTTCAGAGCTTGAGCACTTGGTGTATGCAAATGTCACAAACGGTTACTCGGTTCGATGACGCCGCACTCTTTGAGGCCTGCGAAACGGCGCTGGCCATCACCGGCCTGCCGGAATTCAAGTCAGCCGACGAGCCGAACCAGATCGAGACGCTGTCCTTCCTGCCGGCCTCCGAAGACAACGAAGAAGTTTGCTGGGCGCTGGTGCCGCCGGGCGGATCGAGCGAGGAGTACGTCGCCGTCGATACCGAAATGGCCCATCAATTGCTGCGAGCCTATTTTCGAGACTGGCTGCTGGAGCGCGGCTGGCAGGTCCATGTGCATTGCTATGCCGACCGCCGCCGCTGGACGCTGGTCGACTGCCTGTCCGTATCGGACGGCGGAGGCGACCGCCTCGACGTCGACTATCCTTACGGCGAAAACGAGTTGGGCATCCTCACCGACTCCGTCATCGCGGTCAATACAATCGAGTAGTTCCTGCGCCGCACGGCTTACTGCTTACAAATCCTGCTCTTTTCTATAATTGCTGCCCATTCGGGCTTGTGCTACGGTATTGCGCGCGTGGGAAGCACCCGTGCGTGCGCGGTTTCAATGGACAAACTCGGAGTTCGCCATGATCGCTACGGAAACATCAAGATTAGACGCCATCATCGAGCACATGCGCGAGCCCGTTCGCGAGTTCGCGGACTTGGTACGGCAGCTTTCCGGCTCCAACGCTGAATCGCTAACCCTCTTCGGGGCCCTCGCCGGCGGTTCGTTCGACCCCAAACAGCATACCGTGCGCAGCGTGCTGGTCCTCGACAACATCGATCTCGATTTGCTCCGCCGACTGGCGGAAGAAGGCGAACGGCTCGGCAAGTCGGGGTTCGCCGCGCCCCTGATCATGACGCCGGATTACATCGCCGCCTCGCTGGACACGTTCCCGCTGGAATTGATCGAGATTCACCAATGCCACGTCAATGTTTTCGGCACCGATCATTTCAAGGATCTCAAATTTGAGGATGGCCACGTGCGTTTGCAGTGCGAACGCGAGCTCAAGGGCATCCTGATCAGCCTGCGGCAGGGCCTGCTGGCGGCCGCCGGGCGCGACGACATGCTCGAGGCCGTGGAAGTTGACATCGCGGAGAAACTGGTCCGGACCATGCGCGGCATGCTGTGGCTCAAAGGGCGCAAAGAGGCCAAGCACGCTGCCGAAGTGGTTGATGAAGTCAGCACTCTGATCGATCGTCGGCTGGACGGCGTGCGTACCGCCCTCGATCCGCAAGGCCGGCACGGTTGGGAAGAATTCCAGCAGTTGTATCAAGACGTCGCCGCCGTCGGAGACATCGTCGATGCATGGTGATCGAATACAAAACCCCAACGAGCCGCAGGCTTCAGCCTGCACGACGCCCACACAGGGTATGGCCTGCGCAGCTCTGATCTTCCCATTCATCATCATGGCACTCCCGCACTTCGCGTCCGCCGAAGTCACGGTGCGCGACCCAGGCTCCTACGTCGTCGATGCCGCCAACATCATCGACCCCGCGAGCAAGCAGCAAATGAACCTGTGGCTCGCCGAACTCGAACAAAAGACGACGGCCCAGGTCAAAGTACTGACGGTGACAACGATCGACGGCGAGGATTTCTTCGGCTTCGTGCAGCGCCACGCCAAGTTGTGGAAACTAGGCCGAAAAGGCAAGGACAACGGCGCCCTGATCGCGCTGGCAATAAACGAGCGCAAGGTGCGAATACACACGGGCTATGGCCTCGAAGGCGTGATGCCGGATTCGTGGTGCGGGTCGGTAAGCCGCGTGGTGGCCAAGAAGTTCTTCAAACAGGGGGCCTATGCGCAGGGCATTGTCGTTTTGACGTCCGCAGTGGCCAACCGCGTTGCCGACGAAGCCGGCGTGCAGCTTAGCGGCGTGCCCGCCCATCGCTACAGTGGTCGGCGCCGGGGTCGATCGCCCGGCGCGCTCCTTTGCGGCGGCGGCATTGTGCCGATGATCATCATGCTGGTGGTTTTCTCTTCACTCTCCCGCCGGCGGCACTACGGCCGCTGGGGCGGCGGCGGATTGTTGCAAGGGCTGCTCTTGGGCAGCATGTTGGGCGGTGGCATGGGTCGCCGCCACTCGTCATGGGGCAGCGGTTTTGGAGGCGGCGGGTTCGGCGGAGGCGGATTCGGCGGTGGCTTCGGTGGCGGAGGCGGATTCGGCGGAGGTGGCGGCGGTGCGAGCTGGTAAATCGTGTCCCAAGTGCGGTGAATCCCTGCGTCGCGGTGCCAAATTCTGCCCGGCGTGCGGCGAGAAGTCGGCAGTTTCGGGAGGTACAACAATGAACTTCATGAAAGCGCTTCTGGTATTAGTGGTTCTGCTCATCGGCTGCGGCGTCCTCGGCGGCGGCTGCGCCCTCAGCGGCTTCAACAAAGCCCGCACGCTTGACGAACTGGTGGAGAGCAAATGGCAAGAAATCGATAGCCAGTTACAGCGGCGATTCGATCTCATTCCCAATATAGTGGCAACCATCAAGGGCGTGACTGCCCAAGAGAAGGAAGTATTTCTCGGAATCGCCGAGGCTCGAACGTCCTACCAAAAGGCAGACACGGTGAACGGCAAGGCCAAAGCCGCAGGCCTTTTCCAATCCGCCCTGCGCGGCTTGGTCCTCAATATCGAAAAGTATCCCAATCTCAAATCAAATGAGAATTTCCTGAAGCTCCAGGACACGATCGAGGGCACGGAGAATCGGCTCACTGTGGCCCGCAAGACCTACAACGACTCCGTGCGCAAATTGAACACGTTCGTCCGCCGATTCCCCGGAAGCGTCTACGCGGGTTGGGCCGGGGTCGATAAAGCCGAATACTTCAAAGTGTCCGAAGAATCCAAGGAAAGACCGGACATCGATTTCTCCGGTTCAGACGACGAGGGCTGAAACCACCCACTACTGGATACAGGCTACTGGCTACTCGCTACTCTTCATCGTCTCCGGCATGAGCCACTCGGCGAATTCGTTGGGATTGGACAGGCTCTTGATTTCCCGCGCCGGCAGTCCGACCACGGTGCTCATCGGCGGCACGTCCTTCAAGACCACTGCCCCCGCGCCGATGACGGAGTCGTGACCCACGCGAACATGCTGAATAACCGTCGCGCCGATGCCCACGAACGCGCCCGACTCGATCGTCACGCGGCCGGCGATCTTCACGCCGGGGCACAAATGGCAGGCGGTGCCGATCATGGTCTCGTGATCCACCAGGCACCCGGTATTCAGGATCACGCCGTCGCCGATCTGGCAATGGGCGCAGACCAGCGCACCCGCTGCCACGACCACGCCCCGACCGATCGAGACATTGCTGGCGATGTTCGCTGATGGATGGATGGCGCTGACCAGTTCGTGGCCCAACCGCTGAACTTGTTCGCCGAAGCTGCGCCGCGTGCCGTTGTGCCCGACGGCCACGATCGCGCCGAGCACGCCCTGCTCTTTCAGGCCGGCCAGCCGCTGGATCGGACCGAGCACCTCCACGCCGTCCATCAGCCGACCGTGCAAATCGGGATTGGAATCGAGGAACCCGACCACTTCATGCCGGCCTTCGTGCTGCATGATATCCAGCACCACCCGCCCGTGGCCACCCGCTCCAATAATGACGCAATCCATGCCCGCTGCTCCAACAGAGCGCAACAAAACCTACCTTTGATATCGGATACCTACAAAATCGGACTGGACTGATTCGGCGACGGACACCTTCGAGCCGCACCCTTCAGGGTGCGGACCGCCCGCAGGTCACCGCCGGTAGCGGCCCATAGCCCACGGTCCGTGGCCTGAAGGCCACGGCTCAGACAGAAGACGCGAAACACATACGCGGCGAAAGATCAAAAGTCGTCATTCCGCCTGGGGTTGCCCTGTCGGGGTTGCGGTGGTGTGGGCTTGGCCGAACCGATTCGCAGCGATAACGCCACAACCGCTCCCAGGCCATCAACTTTGTCGACCTTGGTCGAACCGGCCACGTACCGCGCTTTGGCGGCGGCGTTGGTGAGGATGAAATTCTCGACCTGCGCGATGGTCGGCTTGGGATCTTTCTTGTTCGGCGGCGGCGTGTAACCGGGGATGGTCAGTGCGTTCTCACCATCGCCGGCCAGCAGGCGGACGACTTTCCCGTCGACGGAATCACCGAACCCGCCCAACACGAGCACGTTGGTGTCTTTACGCAGCCCGGCGGCCTCTTCGATGATCATGCGAAGCCCCTTCGCCTCGGCGTTGACCTGCGAAACCTTCATTTTGTCTGCCTTGGTCGGCATGTGAACGACGACGAGCACCAGCAAC
>JACZTW010000330.1 GCA_022573485.1 Planctomycetota bacterium | reverse complement strand
TCAGGGGTTGGCCATCAATACTTTGTCCCGTGAAGTCTATGCGGCTATTGGAGGCGATGGCGTTTCCATTGTCGATTTGACTTACAGCGTCGAATCGAGCGTGCTCACGGGGGCTGCGGGATCAGCCTTCTCTGTGGCCAGCGAGGAGAACGTCGCCGACCGAGTGTTGATTGTGGGCAACGGGTCGAAGCTGTCGGAGCGGTGTCCGTAGATCGCCTTTGCGAAAGCCGGCGAGAGTCTGATAAAGGCACTGCCCCCAATGGGCGATTCGGCGTTCGGGATTGCGGGGCAACGAGTATCGTAGAATTAAGGTAGCAAAACCGGTTGTGAGGGCCGGTTTGATCAATAGAACACGAGTCGGAAGAAGCAACTTTTTCGTCGGCGAAACGGCCGACCGCGGTGGGGGAAAGAAAGCCGTGAATAGATACTCTGCGTTCGCCATTAGTCTGGTGTTGTCCGCGCTGATCACGTCATGCGGCACGGACGCCTTCGTGCTTGACGACAGCCAGTTTTTTCTTGAGCAAACGGGCGATTTCGCCCAGACCAGTTTCGACGGGTGCTGGGACTGGTACGAGCAAGACGAGCAGACTCTCAGGATCATCATTGCAAACGGAGCGATCGCATCGCTGACGCCAGCCGGCCGAACGGCCATGAGCTTGAGCGGCGCCGAGGGAAACTGCTTGATTTCCTCGCATGAAGGTCTCGTGGCGCTGACCTATGCCATGCCTACCCAGCCGGGTGAATCACAGCGCATCACGACTTTCCGCTTTGACCTTCGAGACACTCGGGCAGCCTCGATGAGCGATTCGTTGGCCAGGGGAGTCATCCGTGGACACAAGTCGGTCGAGGACAACGATCCGGATGACATCCTGCCGCTGCCTCCCGTCGAAGAGCAGGACGGATACCTGGTGCTGTGTGACTCGAACGACTGAAGCTTGCAAGAACAAGACAAGCAGAGACATCCGGCAAACAACGAAGTCAATATGTGGAATTCTGCCGTCGGCTTGCCGTTTAGCAGCAGCGGAACCCGTGCCCGGCGGACGGCCCCACCGCGCTTGAGCGCTACATCGAAAACGGCATGAAAATGCGCTTGTACTCACCCTCGCAGAAGCGGTCGGTCATGCCGGCCACGTAGTCGCAGGCGACCCGGTGCGTGCCCTGCTGATCGATGCGGTCATAGTAGCGTTGCGGAAGATGATTGGGATGCTCGACATAGACGTTGAATAGCTCGGCGATTGTCCGGCTGGCCATGTCGTCCATCCGGCGGAGCGTCGGATGATTGTACACATTTTCGCGCAGAAACTCCTCAAGTTGCGATACTCGCTCTTCCATTTGTTTTGAAAACGAGACCACCGGGCTGCTGTGCTCGCGTGCCTGATCGGGCGAATCTATGTGCCAGTCCTCGATGTGAGCCAAGGTCGCCCGAATGGCGTCACTCAAGAGTCGCTGCTGGATTGTTTCGATCACCGGCCTCCAGATCGCGAACATGGATTGGTTCGGGTAGCGCAATTTGACCTCGGCGGCTGCTTCGTTCCAAAGTGTGACTTGTTCAAGTCGGGCGCCGTCCAGCAACTCCGCGCCCAACGCGTCTTCCAGATCGTGGCAATCGTACGCCACGCGATCTGCGACGGCCACCAATTGTCCTTCAATCGTGGGCTGCGGCCCGCTTGCAAGGAGCCGGGTCAAAACGGGATCCTCCGATTCGATCTCAGCCGGGCGATCATAGGCGGTGCGATGCTTGGCCAGGGCCTCACGCAGCTCGTAGGTCAGGTTCAGTCCGCGAAATGGAGGGAACGGGTGTTCCAGGTACTCGACCACGCGAAGCGACTGGGCGTTGTGCTCGAACCCGTGGTGCTCGCGCATCAAATAATTGAGCGCCGCTTCTCCGGCGTGGCCAAAAGGCGGGTGACCCAGGTCGTGGGCCAGCGCCGCCACTTCCGCCAACGACACATTCACTTCCAGCGCCTGTGCCAGCAGTCGGGCGAAACTCGCCACTTCAAGCGTGTGTGTCAGCCGTGTTCGAACATGATCCCCGCGCGGGGATACCAAGACTTGAGTCTTATATTGCAGACGTCTGAAAGCGGAACTGGCCAGGATCCGTCGATGGTCAAATTCAAACGGCGCCAAACCTTCCCAGGCTTTTTCGGCGTGGGTCCGTCCCATGCAGGATTCATGGGTCACTCCGTAGCAAGCCACCCGCCCCGCCGTTTCTTTAGTCTGAATCGTCATACCAGGCCCAATTCCGCCGCCGCGGTGCGCAGCCGGCTGTAAACTTCATCCAGGGATTCAGCGATGACCCGGGCGCTGCCCACGGTGGTCATGAAGTTCGTGTCGCCATTCCAGCGAGGAACCACATGCCAATGGACGTGTTCCGGCAGGCCCGCTCCGGCACAACGCCCAAGGTTCAGTCCGACGTTGTAGCCGTGGGCCGAGACCGCGATTGCCAACATCTTGATGCTGTCACGGATCAGTATGCTCACTGCACCGAGTTCCTTGTCCGACAACTCGTCCAGCGTGCCCACATGACGCAGGGGCGCGAGCATCAAGTGCCCGTTCGTATACGGGTAGCGATTCATCACGGCCATAACATCCATTGATCGGCAAATCACCCGATTCTGAGCATCGTGGGCCTCGTCAGCCGCATAACCGCAAAGGAAGCAATCCTCATCATCCGCCTTTTCACCGAGCGACCGGATGTACTCCGAACGCCAGGGAGCCCACAGATTGGGATTCATCTCCGGCATGATGGCGCACAGTCTAATCCAGCCTTCGGACGACGGCAAGAACCGCGAATACGGACTTTGCATCG
>JACZTW010000110.1 GCA_022573485.1 Planctomycetota bacterium | reverse complement strand
ATGCCCCGGTTGATGGCGGTGTTGGACCCAGAAATGGATCAGGTTGATTGTTCTTCCGAAGCGGCGTAGTAAGGAAGCTGCTGATGCGGGAGAGCCGCTCAAGTTCAACTATACACGGGACAACCTCCGCATGCCGGGTCGGGCGCAACGCTTTGTTAGACCATGTGTTCGGTCTTTGGTTCCCATTCAAAACCCGCTGGCATTGTGACGACGCGATAGAAGACACGATCGTAAAACACTAAAATCCAGAACGTGATTGCATCGTCTCGCGCGGCGTATTGGTAAGCACACCAGAACACGCTATCGCCAAGGGTATAAGGACCATTGTATTGGTTTTCTTTGAAGAATTCCCACCATTTGTTGGCATCTTCGCTGCCCAGTCGGCGCACGTCAAACGTGCAATCAGGTGGTAGCACGATTCGTCGCAAACGGAAGTAGAGGCCGCGCACAAGGAACGAAAACATTTCAATCGCCCGATTAAGATCGAAATGCGCCACATGACATCCCCCCCAATAGTATCCCGATTCAGTGATGATTGGCGTCTCCTTGGCCTCGTCGAGTGCGATTCGCGCCAAGAGTGACTTACCCTGCCGGTGTGATGAAAGGACCTTTTCCTGGAAGATCTGTTGAGCGATCGGACTCTCGTTGCCCGCAATATCGGAAGTCAAAAGATCACGGAGAAAGTCGTCGTGGCGAGCCTTTTTGGAATTGCAGTCGTTGCACGCCGGAACCGTGACCATCTTGTTGGGCAGCGGACGCGGAAACAAGCAGCGCGGGATCACATGATCGCGCGTGATCTCACGATGCTTCCCGCAGTATGCGCATTGTCGTGTTCGTTGGCGTCCATGCTTTGTCATTTCGGTTCGATTTCAGATGTCTGAATTCTGTTCATATGGTTTCCAGATAGACGCGCTTACTGGCGTTGCTTCCAGGTAATACTCCAACGGAATGCCTGCGTACAGAGTGTTCTGTCAATGGGCGACCGCCCGTCGCACCGCGTTCCAGCGCCGATACCGGATTTCGTTTCTACTGCTGATCGATAATGCGTGTGATTTCGGCCACGGTACTGTCAAGTTCGTCGTTGGTGACGAAGTGGTCGTAGCAGCGGTTGTCGCGGGCGAAGCCGATTTCACCGTCGGCTTCGGCGAGGCGTTTGGCCTGTTGCTGCTGTGATTCGGTCTTTCGGCCTGCGAGGCGGGCTTTGAGCGTTTCCATGGTGGGCGGCAATATGAACACGCGGATCGATTCCGGCATTTTTTCGGCCACTTGCTTGCCGCCTTGGACCTCGATCTCAAGGATGATGTGTTCACCGTGCTCGACAGCCTCGCGGATCGGCGCCAGCGGTGTGCCGTACAGTTCGCCAAGGTATTCCGCCGTTTCCAGAAACTCGCCGTTCTGTTTTCGGCGGAGAAACTCATCGCGGCTGATGAATTCGTAGCTCTCGCCGTCCGCTTCGCCGTTGCGGATCGGGCGGGTGGTGGCGGACACGCTCCAGCGCGCGTTGGGCAGGAGTTCCAGCAACTTGTTGCAGATTGAAGTCTTGCCCGCCCCGGACGGGCCGCTAATGACGATCAACTTGCCTTGGGGCATCCTATGTCCTTTCCGACAGTTCTATTGAATCCTGCGCGCGTAATGCCAAAACGGAGCGTCTGCTAAACGACGAAGTCAAATCGGAAGATCCTGTCCGTGGCTTGCCGTTTGGCAGCTTTGCCGAGGGGAATTGGATCCTGGCCGACGGCCTGCGAAATGCCGGTCGCTCCGCCGCTCTATTCGACGTTCTGCACTTGTTCCTTGATGCGGTCGATGGTGCCTTTCATCTCGACCACGTTTCGGGCGATGGCGGAGTCGTTGGCCTTGCTGCCGATGGTGTTGGCTTCACGCAGCATTTCCTGGGCCAGGAAATCCAGCTTTCGGCCGACGTATTCATCGCCGTTGCAGAGCTGGTCAAACTGGTCCAGATGGCTCCGCAAGCGGATGAGTTCCTCGGCGATGTCGCAGCGTTCCGCAAAAACCGCCACCTCGCGCAGCAGAGCTTCCTGTTCGATGTTCAATTGCACATCAGCCAGCAGTTCATCGACGCGCGTCTTGAGACGGTTCTTGTAGGACACCACGACCTGGGGCGCCAACTCTGCGGTCTGGTCTACCAGTGTGCGAAGGGCTGCGGTATGAGTGTGCAGATCGCGGGCCAGTGCCTGTCCCTCTTCGCGTCGCATGGCGATCAGCTTGTCGATGGCTTCCGCAGTCAATCGCCGGGTCGTCTCCGCAATTTGTTCCCGCTGGTGTGGGTCGAGGTCAGGGGCGCTGCACACGCCCGGCAAGGTCAGCAGCGACGCCATGTCGATCTTGTCAACGACTCCGTCCTCGACCAGCACCCGTAACTGATCCGCGTAAGCCCGGAGCAGATCCGTATTGATTTCACTGGCGGTGCCGGCGTCGCCGTCCTTGATCTTCAATTGATAGTTGATGCTGCCGCGCCCGAGGCGGGCCCGGAGCAGCTTGTCAACCTCCGGCTCAAAGAACTGCACGCGCTCAGAGAGTTTGACGGCGGACTTGAAATAACGATTGTTGACGCTGCGAATCTCCAGCGCATAGTTCAGACCGCCGCTGCTGCACTCCGCATCACCGTAGCCTGTCATCGACTGGATCATCGAGGTGAACCGTTATGGGCTATCCGGTTTGGGTTGGGGAAAATCGGGAGCATCGCCGTCGTCCGCTGGGGTTCCTGCTTCCTCGTCACCTTCGCCGGCGGGAGGCGGGATCTCGACGGGTACAGCTTCTGCGGTCGAAGGAGCGGAGTCGCCGTCCTGGCCCGCTGCGCCATCTGCGCCCGGTTGTGTTGCCAACGGACCAGTGGCCGGGAGTCCTGTCGGCGCAACGACCTGTCGGAACTGAAAGTTCCCTGCAATGTTCAGCAGAAAATACAGGGAGACGATCACGACGGTGATCCACGTGAACACATCACCGGTCTTGGCGCCGAATGCGCTGCCGCTGCCGCCTCCTCCGCCGAACGCCCCCGACAAACCGCCCCCACGGCCTTTCTGCAGCAGGATGATGATAACGAGCAGCATGCAGACGAAGACAATTGCTGCCGCGAGGAAATAGTGCAGCCAGTTCATTATTGGGTCTCCAAAATGTTTGCGATTCTAGCTGCCCTCAGTCGCTCTAATGATGGCCAGGAAGTCATCGGCCGCCAGGCTGGCCCCGCCGACCAACGCTCCGTCCACGTCCGGCAGGTTCATCAGCTCGTGGGCATTCGCTGGTTTAACGCTGCCTCCGTACTGGATCCGAATCTCGGCGGAGGCAGTATCACCGAATTTCTCGTTGAGCCAGCCGCGCAGGAATTCGTGCGCTGCCTGGGCCTGGTCGGGCGTCGCATTGCGGCCGGTACCGATGGCCCATACCGGTTCATAAGCCACGGTGATCTTCCGCCAGTCGGTCCCATCGACCAGAACTTCCGCAAGTTGCCGTTCCAACACGTCGTTCGTTTCGCCCCGCTCACGCTGGTCCAGCGTTTCACCGAGGCAGTATATTACGTTCAAGCCGGCGTCGATGGCCGCCGCCACCTTTCGACGCAGCAAATCGCCGGACTCGCCGAAAATCGCACGCCGCTCGCTGTGGCCGACGATCACAAAGCGGCAGCCCGCATCGACCAACATCGCGGGCGAGGTTTCGCCCGTAAAAGCGCCGCTGGGTTCGCAATAAACATTTTGCGCGCCCAGTTGGATCGGGCTGTCCGCAATCGCCCGGCACATCGGCATGAGCAGGACCGCCGAGGGCGCGATCCCAACCTCCGCGGTCGAGCCATCGCCCAACCCTTCGCGAACCGCCGCAACCAGCGCCCGCGCTTCGGCGAGCGTGTTGTTCATCTTCCAGTTGCCAACAACATAAGGTCGACGCATGGTCGGTGCTGAATCCCTCGTGCCGCGTCGAGCGTACGAACGCAGGAACCAGAATACCACATCGCGAGCCACACCGCTCCGATAATGGCCTCTGCGGAACCCAAGCTCAGCCGGCTCGACCCGTTACGCCGAAACAGCCCTTTTTAGCTCGCAAGCCAGTCGTTGTCAAGGGATTGCGGCCGCACGGGACTGTGACATGAGGACTGAGCTTGGAGGACTGAGGAAAGGCTTCGGACTTCAGGGGAAGCACCTGTAACCTGTAGCCTGTAGCTTGAAGCCTGTAGCCTGAAGTCTCGCCAGTGGCGGGACTGTGGACTGAGGTCGGAGCCCGCCGCACTGCTTCTGCTTGGTCCTTGGCAGTGAGGCAGTTACAATCCCACGGCAGCGAGAGGCACATGGGCCGCGACTCGCTGAGGTGTCCAAGCGAAAGGATTCAATCAATGACCACAGATTCCCCGTCCCCGGCGGCCGACGAAGCCATCGCCGCGCTCGAGAAACTGACTGAAGTTCACGGCCGGATCCGCGAGGAACTCGGCAAAGTCATCGTCGGCCAGGACCGTGTCATCGGCGAGCTGCTGATCGCCCTGTTCTGCAAAGGCCATTGTATTCTGGAGGGCGTGCCCGGGCTGGCAAAGACCCTCATGATCAGCACGCTCAGCAGGTTGCTGTCCCTGAGCTTCTCACGGATCCAGTTCACCCCGGACCTGATGCCGTCGGATATTTTGGGGACCGAGGTCATTGAAGAAGACAAATCGACGGGCACGCGCCAACTACGCTTCATGAAAGGCCCCATCTTCGCCAACGCCATACTCGCTGACGAGATCAATCGCACGCCTCCCAAAACGCAGGCCGCCCTGCTCGAAGCCATGCAGGAGAATCAAGTGTCCGTCGGCGGCTTCCAGCACCGCCTGCCGCTGCCGTTCTTCGTGCTGGCCACACAGAATCCGATCGAGCAGGAGGGAACGTATCCGCTGCCCGAAGCGCAACTCGATCGCTTCATGTTCAAGATACAAGTGGACTATCCCAGCGAACAAGAAGAGTTCGAGATCGTCAAACTCACCACAACGACCAATAAAAGCGAGGTGGAATATGTGCTTTCCGCGCGTGACATTCTCAAATTGCAGGACGTCGTGCGCCGTGTGCCCTGCGCCGATCACATTATCCGCTACGCCATGAAATTCGCTCGTTGGACGCGCCCGAACCATGAGCACACACCCTCGTTCATCAAAGACTACGTGGAGTGGGGCGCCGGCCCGCGGGCATCACAGTTTCTGACGCTGGCCGGCAAGGCGCGGGCGGCGCTCAACGGCAGATACTACGTCTCGACCGAAGACATCCGCCAAGTCGCCCATCCCGTCCTGCGACACAGGATCATCACAAACTTCAACGCCGAAGCGGAAGGCATTCGCTCAGACCAAATCATCGACTGGCTCATCCGCGACATTCCCAAGGAAGACGAATCGCAACTCGCCAGTCAATTGGACAAGAGCGTGTTTAAGTAGTGCTGAGTGCTGAGTACCGAGTGCTGAGTTATGGATCCGATTAAGACAACCGTTCGAGAAAGGTCGAAAAGGCTTGGATCGATCAGGCGCTTCGAGGATTTGATCGCTTGGCAGAAAGCCAGAGAACTCACTCGCGCCGTTTACCAATCCACAGGTCACGGGGCGTTCTCCCAAGACTTCGGCCTGAAGAGGCAGATTCAGCGTGCAGCCGTTTCGGTGATGTCCAACATAGCAGAGGGTTTTGAGAGACATCGGCCGCGGGAGTTCCATCAGTTTCTTTCCATCGCGAAATCATCCTGTGCAGAGCTTCGCTCACAACTTTATGTGGCCTGCGATGTCGGCTATTTGGACCGTTCCGACTTTGAGCGTTTTATGAACCAGGCAGAAGAAGTGGCGAGGATCATTGGAGGCCTGCGCGCATCGCTGGCAATCGACAAGTAGGACATTTGGCGTCCTTTGGGCGTCAGAGCATGACAGGGCTACACACGGAATGGACTCCCCGGCTTCGACACTCAGTACTCAGCACTCAGCACTCAGCACTCAACTTACTCCGAGTGACTATCGTCGCTATCTTGATCCCAAAACGCTCGCCAAGATCAGTTCGCTGGACTTGCGGGCGCGGCTGGTCGTCGAAGGGTATATCAGCGGCATGCATCGTTCGCCGTACCATGGGTTTTCCGTCGAGTTTGCGGAACATCGCCAGTACACGCAGGGCGATGATATTCGGCACATCGACTGGAAGGTTTTCGGCAGAACCAACAAGTACTACATCAAACAGTATGAAGAGGAGACCAACCTCGCCTGCGTCATTGCCGTGGATTGCAGCGAGTCCATGACTTACCGCTCGCCCAAAGCGCCGATGAGCAAGCATGACTACGGCATTTGCATCGCGGCGTCCCTGGCGTATCTGGCCCTGAAACAGCGCGACTCTGTGGGATTGGCGCTGTTCGCCGACGATGTTCAGCGCTTCATCCGGCCCAGCAATCATCCCGCCCAGTGGAAAACCATCATCAACGAACTTCAGGGCAGCACCGGGCCGACGAAGACGTCGTTGCTGAAAGTGCTGACCAACCTCGCAGAACGAGTGAAACGGCGCAGCCTCTTGATTTTGATCAGCGATTTTTTCGATGATCCGTCCCACATTGAAGGCGGGCTCAGGCGTCTGCGCTACAGCAAGAACGAGATCATCCTGTGCCACGTGATGGACCCGGCCGAGTTGAAGTTCCCCTTCAGCGGTCCGACGATGTTCTCGGGTATGGAACAGGCCGGCAAGATTCTGTCCGAGCCCGCGACACTGCGAGAGAACTACCTCGAGGAGGTTGACGGTTTCCTGGCCAAACTGCGAAAGACCTGTCGGGAACTGCACTTGGATTACGAGCTCTACAACACGGCAGATCCTTTGGATGTGGCCTTGAGCACTTATCTGGCTACGCGAAACGCAGGAATACGATAATGCCACCGGCCGCCGTCCCTTTTGTCAATCCGGCCTTTCTGTGGGCCGGCATGGGCTTGGCGCTCATTCCCATCGTCATTTATATCCTCAATCGCCGGCGCTACCGCACCGTTGCCTGGGCGGCGATGCGCTTTCTGCTTGCTGCCAATCGAAAGACCATCCGCCGAACCCGCCTCGAACAACTCCTGCTCATGGCGCTGCGAATCACTCTGCTGGTTTTGCTCGGATTGGCCATGGGCCGTCCGTTCCTGCAATCCGGCGCGGCGCCGGCTGTGTTCGCGGAACGCACTCACCATATCTTCGTGCTGGACGACTCTTTCTCGATGTCCGCCACCATCGACCCGCACGAATCAGGCGAGCCCACGCGAAGAGCATTCGACATGCAGATCGAACTCGCCTACCGTTTGCTCCAGGATCTGCCCACGAGAGATCCTGTTTCCCTCTTTTGGATGGGGTATCCTGCGCGGCAAGTCAACCGCAAGCCCATTTTTGATCGGGCACTGGCCGGCCGACTCTTGAAAACAGCAAAGCCCGGACATGGGCATTCCGATTTGATCGGAGCGCTTCGGCGTGTGCGCGACTTGATTGCTTCGCTCCGGGAGGAGCACCCACGACACACGGTCTACGTGTTCAGTGACTTTGCCAAGCCGACCCTTCAGCCCGCCGCTGAGCAGGCTTCAGGCTTCAGGCTACAGGCCACAGGTGCTTCCCCTGAAGCCCGGAGCCCGGAGCCCGGAGCCCTGCGCCCCGCCGTGGCGGGCTCCGACCTCAGTCCTCAGTCCTTAGTCCTCAGTCCTCTGGAGTCACTGAAATCGCTCGCACATGAAATCACTCGCAGCGCCTCACTGGTGCTCCATGACGTCTGTGATCACGATACGCCGAACCTGGCCAACACCTACCTCGCACCTCAAACGAATTTGGTCGGCGCGGGCGAGGTCGCCGAGATCGTGAACACCATCACGAACCTGGCGGCGCGCCGGTCGGCCGAGTGTAAGGTTCGCATCGCCGTCGATGGCAAGGAGGTTCGCGAATTCACGATCGAGCCTCTGGAGGCCGGTGCGTCCCAATCGTTGTCATTTGCCATTGAATTCGAGTTGCCCGGCCTGCACACGATCCAGTCCACGTTGCTCGCGAAATCCAATGAGCGGGCGCTGCCCGGCGATGTTTTGAAACTTGACAATACCCGTCTTGTCGTGGTGGAGGCGCGCGAGCAAGTTCCGATCCTGATTGTCGACGGCAAACCCGGCGCGACACGCTTACGCGGGCACGCGGGCTACCTCAATGTTGCGTTGGCGCCGGCGCTGGCGCCGGCGCTGGCGCCGGATCGCCAGGTCGATCCGGGATCCGCCGCGGCTGATCTCAGCGGGCTGGCGCCGACGATCATTGTCGAGGATGAGCTGGCCAGTCGCGACCTGAGTTCCGTGGACGTTGTGGCCCTGTGCAACGTCAAGCGGCTGGGCGAAGACACTTGGCAGCGTCTTGAGGGCTTCGTGCAAAACGGCGGCGGGCTGTTGCTCTTCCTGGGTGATTTGGTCGATCTTGAACACTACAACTCCGCCGCCCAGGCCCTGTTGCCGGGCCGCCTGATCGAGCCGGCGTTCGTGGAAGTCTCGGAGTCGAATTTCGTCAATTTCGCGGCCGGCACGCTCGCGGAGCCGCTCAAGACCGATTTCGAGGGCAGGCCGGGAAGCGGGTTGTTCCGTGCCCACGTGCACCAGTACATCAAGATGGCCACCGCGCTGGATACAGGGCGCACGCTGATCCGCTACACCAGCGGAGATCCCGCCATCGCCGAGAGACGAATTGGTGCGGGCAAGTGTGTCGTGATCAGCACGACTGCGAACATGGCGTGGACCAATCTGCCTGCCAAAGGCGACTTCATCACGCTGGTCATGAATCTGGTCCAGCACGTCGCGCCTGCGGGCGCCGCCAATCGAAACTTCACGGTCGGCGACTCGTTCATCGAAGACATCGCCGTCATCTCCGCCGGCGGCGAGGAATACTTGATTCACAGACCCGATGGCACCGCAGCCCGGTTGGCCATCGAAGCCTCGCGAGGCTTTGAGGCCCCTCGGGGCTCTGACGGCCGCGCCGGCGGATTCCGCGTTCGCTTTGACCATCTGGATCGGGCCGGTGCATACCGCCTGCACATGCCCGGCGTCGAAGATCCCATGATCGTCAACCTCAACCCGCTCGAGAGCGACCTGACGCCCTTGACTGAAGATGAAATCAGGCAGGCGTTCGATTGTGATCTGGAGTACATTGTCGCACGCGCGACAGACGCTGAATGGGTCGGCGGCGGACGTTCCGAGTTTGCGTCCATGATGGTCTACGCCGTCCTGCTGCTGCTGCTGAGTGAGACGCTGTTGGCGATGTGGTTCGACCACGAACGACACGAGGAAAGGCTCCGGGCTCCCGGCTTCAAGGGAAGCACCCGAAGCCTGTAGCCCGAAGCCCGAAGCCTGAAGAAGGATGATCGGCGTGCGAAGTTTTCTGGAATGGTTGCTGAGCCTGGATCGCCTGGACCTGCATGGAGCACCGCTCACGGCCCATCGCGTCAGCCTGCAATGGCTCGAACCATTCGAGGCATGGGTGTGGTTCATTCTCATACTGGTCGTGCCGACATATGTGATTCTCATCTACCGGCACGAGGGCGGCACGGTTCGCGCGCGGGTGCTGATGGCCGATCGGGTGCTGGCCGTGCTTCTGGAATATCCGCGACTGGAAACGATGCCGGCCCGTCTGGATGCCATCATGGGAACCCCCATGGGCCGGTACATGCCATAGCCGAATCCCGGACCCATGAAACCGTAATAGCGGGGAAAGAACATCCATTCCATCATGCGCATGCCGATGTACATTTGCAGGAAGCTGGGGCTGCGGTCGTACGCCACGTAGTGCTGACCCGCTTGGCGGGGATAAACGTGCTGATTACCCTGGGCCTGCACCGTGAGCGCCTCCTTGTCCATGGACATGGTCATGGTGGCCACCTCGATGGTCTCCACATCCTTCCATGCGGCGCTGTCGCCCGCGTCGGGCAAGGGGTAGGCGTCGTGGGCCGGCACCCGGATCGAAAGGATGACGAATTGCTCGCCCTCCAGAGGCTCCGGCCTGATCAGGATCGGGTCGACAACGTCGTCGCCGTTCAGGTCGATCGTGCTGATCTCGCGAATGCGGTTGCTCACCTCCTGGATCACCTGCTGCAGGAAGGCCTGCTCGGTCAATCCCGCCTGTGCCGCCTCGCGGATCACCTGCTTGCCGATCTCGGGCAACAGGGCCACATCCAAGTCCGGCTCGAGGTTCAGCGCGGCGGCCTCGGGGGTTAGACCCTGGGAGACCGCCAGCCGGTTGTAGTCGATTGCAGCCCGTCTGGAGCCATACCGTTCCTCGCCACCCCGGAAGAAGACCCAGGCGATGGCGATGGCCGCGATGATTAGGAATATGTGGGACGCTTTCATGGTTCGCTCCTTGTGCACACGCCACTGGCGACTCGGCACGAATTGCCCAGCGCTGTGGCTTTCGCTCCCTGCGGTGCCACGAGTGGACTATCCGCCCACACTAACCGAACCGGCTCCGCCGATCAACCGGCGGGGATTTCGGGTAGCGCCGCGGATTCAGGAAGCCGCGCCGCGCAATTGCGGCAGCAGCAGGCCGAAAACGCCGGTCGCGGCGCACAGACAGCCGATGACTGCAAAGAGTTCCTGGATGGACAGCCAGGACAATACGATCCCCACCGCGCCGATGGATACGGCGGTCATCCCTGCCACCGCCAGATGGAAATAGGAAAAGATACGGCCCCGCATCTCTGGACGCACCATGCGCTGCAGGGCGGTCAGGCGGGAGATGGTGATGGTGGGGATGCCCAGGGAGTGAATCAGGATCAGCACCGCGGTTTGCGAAACGGAAGTCAGCCACAGCATGGGGACGAAGGTCAGCCCGTCGTAGATGAGACCGATCATTAGCGTACGCACGGGATCCCAGCGGCGGCCAAAGCGCGAGATGATCCAGGTGGAAATGATCATGCCCCCGGCATAAACCCCTTCGATCAGGGCGAAATCCGTACCCGAACCGCCCAGGTATTGTTTGACATAGATGGGCACGCCCACGATCACAGGGCCCATCAGGAAGAAGTTGTTGACCACCGTGATCACCCAGATCCAGAAAATCCGCCGATCCCGGGTCAGGTAGACCAGTCCCTGCCGGAATTCCCGATGAAAGGTTTCCATGGCCGGGTTGAGGATAATGACCACGCCGCCCTTTTTGACGAGCGGCTTGTTATCGAACCAATTGAAGATGTAGCCGAGCACGGCGCTGACGCAGAGGACC
>JACZTW010000109.1 GCA_022573485.1 Planctomycetota bacterium | reverse complement strand
ATATTAGGTTTTTCTCTTCAAGTTTCATTTGTGCAATATTAAATTTATTTTCTACTTCTTGTTTTTTTGCCCATTCTACTACTTCTTTTAATCCATCATATAAATTAATCTTTGGTTTCCAGTCTAATAGTTTAGATATTTTATCTATTGATGCATAACAATGACGGATATCACCTTTACGATATTTATTTATAATTTTAGGTTGTATATCAATTTTTGTAATGTCCGATAACTTTATTGCTATGTCTTTTATTTTAGTTGGAATACCAGTTCCAATATTTAATACTTGTCCATTTGTTTTATCATTTTTCATTGTTTCAATACAAGCATTTACTACATCATGTACTGAAATAAAATCTCTTGTTTGTTGACCATTTTCATAAACAATAGGAGCTTGATGATTTAATAATCTGTTTAAGAATATAGCTATTATACCTGTATATGGATTATTTAATGAATGACCAGGACCATAAGTATTAAAAAATCGTAGAACTGTTACAGGAAAATTATATATTTTACCATAACACAACAAAATTTTGTGCTGTTTTACAAATAGCCCATTACAAATGGTCTATGTGGTTACATTGATCTTCACAGATCTTCACAAAATGCTCTCCGCCACGCGATCGGCGACCGCCACCAATTGTCCTTCGATCGTGGGCTGTGGCCCGTCAGCAATGAGCCGGGTCAAGACGGGATCTTCCGATTTGATCTCAGCCGGGCGATCATAGGTGGTTCGATGCTTGGCCAGGGCCTCGCGCAGTTCGTAGGTCAAGTTCAGCCCGCGAAATGGAGGGAACGGGTGTTCCAAGTACTCGACCACGCGAAGCGACTGGGCGTTGTGCTCGAACCCTTGGTGCTCACGCATCAAGTAATTGAGCGCCGCTTCTCCCGCGTGACCGAAAGGCGGGTGCCCCAGGTCGTGGGCCAGCGCCGCCACTTCCGCCAGCGACACATTCACTTCCAGCGCTTGTGCCAGCAGTCGGGCGAAACTCGCCACTTCAAGCGTGTGTGTCAGACGTGTTCGAACATGATCCCCGCGCGGGGATACCAAGACTTGAGTCTTATATTGCAATCGTCTGAAAGCGGAACTGGCCAGGATCCGTCGATGGTCAAAATCAAACGGCGCCAATCCTTCCCAGGCTTTTTCGGCATGGGTCCGTCCCATGCAGGATTCACGGGTCACTCCGTAGCAAGCCACGCGCCCCGTCGTCTCTCGAGTCTGACTCGTCATACCAAGCCTAATTCCGCTGCCGCGGTGCGCAGCCGGTCGTGAACTTCATCTAGGGATTCAGCGATTACCCGGGTGCTGCCTACGATGGTCATGAAGTTCGTGTCGCCATTCCAGCGCGGAACCACATGCCAATGGACGTGCCCCGGCAGGCCCGCTCCGGCACAACGCCCAAGATTCAGTCCGACATTGTAGCCCTGGGCCGAGACCGCGATGGCCAACATTTTAATGCTGTCACGGATCAGAATGGTCACTGCACCGAGTTCGCGGTCCGACAACTCGTCCAACGTGCCCACATGACGCACAGGCGCGAGCATCAAATGCCCATTGGTATACGGGTAGCGATTCATCACTGCCATAACTTCCGTTGATCGGCAAATAACCCGATTCTGGGAATCGCGAGCCTCGTCAACCGCATAGCCGCAAAGGAAGCAATCCTCACCATCCGCCTCGGCGCCGAGCGACCGGATGTACTCCGAACGCCAGGGAGCCCACAGATTGGGATTCATCTCCGGCATGATGACGCACAGTCTAATCCAGTCTTCGGACGACGGCAAGAACCGCGAATACGGACTTTGCATCGCAAGTCCATTGTGCTAAGCTCCGTGGCGATGGTTCTCCACCGTTTCTCAAGACATCGCCGGTCGCCGCTTGATCGCTTGACCGCCTGTGGAATTGTTGTCACCACAGGCCTAGTTTGGGCGTGTGGATGTACGGATCGCAGCGACCAAGAGGTCAGGGATTATGTACCCGCCTCGAACGACGTCGTGACTTCTCACGGGATGACGCTTGATGAGAACGCCACGCCGGAACAAGTCGTGTGGGTGCTCCTGAGCGCAATTCGCGAGGACGTGCGTACCAAAGTCAACTCGCCGGAATGGAAAGACTTGATGAAACTGCAATGCCGACTGGCCAACGTCGACTTGCTCCGCAGTCGCGCCGACACCTCAGAGCGAGGCCGGCATTTAGACCGCGATGGTCTCTTCTTCGGTATCGTCAGAGGTTGGGCGCCGGCACTCCACTACTACGCGGAATCCTTCGACGATGAGTTCGAGGCGGCCAGGGCGAGGATGACCTCCCAATCGAAAATCGACCCGCGATTGCCTGAAAAGTATCACCCTATCCAGGTGGTCAATTACGTCCTGCCGGCTGCGGAGTTTGACGGCCCTGTGCGCCGGAGACGCGGTGTCAACATTCGGTTTGCACTTTCAAAAACCCAGAACGGTTATTGGCGTGTGTATGCAGTTTCTCTCGGTCCGCCGCCCGCACCTACGAGCTGATGCCCCGCAGAGTGGAGAACGATGATGATCAGAAAGAACCCTCCGGACGGCAAAGTCGATATCGACACTGCCCGGATCATTTCGCCGCGGCGACACACCAGCGAAGCTGTTTCCATCGAAGGACTCGCCGAAGAACAACTGCGGCA
Organism: Planctomycetota bacterium; assembly: GCA_022573485.1. Lineage (GTDB taxonomy): Bacteria > Planctomycetota > Phycisphaerae > UBA1845 > CAIVHJ01 > JACZTW01. Next base: position 8,544 of record JACZTW010000109.1, on the reverse strand, counting down.
CTTTTGCATCGACAAAGACAGCCCGTACGGCCAGGCGATGTTCGATACTGTGGTTCGCCTTTATGAGGCTCAACTCAGTATCACCGAGCTGTGGGAGATCACGTCCCGAACAATTCGCACATTGGATCGCACGGACCGGATCGCCTACTTCAACGCCAAGAAATTTCTGTGCTTCCAATTGGCGAAGCTGCTCGACAACTTGCAGAATCCCTTCCGCGCGACTTATCAGAGTCTTGAGCTTACCGATGCGAGTCTTTGCGCAAAGGGCGCGTACTCGATCTTCGACAACGTGAGCGCGATTTTCTCGGCCAACCCGGTGATCGTCCGCAGCGCCACGTATATCTACGCCTGCACGGAATGGATTGACGATGCCTTCAAGGGCAAGGAATTGCTGCACCAAGTCTACACGCGCCTGCTCAATCCCACCTCGATCGCGCTGGCCAACTACATCGTCGATATTGAAGCAGGCCCCTCGGCCAACCAGTATTGGGCGTACAATTTCAACAGCGGCATGGCCGCCATTGACGCGATTCTGACACACTTGATCAACTTCGAAGACATCATCATTTCCTCACGGAATACCTACGGCGGCACCTATCAGCTTTTGGTCGACTTGTTTGCCAAAAAGAACAAGCAGAAAGTCACTCTGGAGTGGTTCGACGGGTACACCGGCAAGGAGTTCGCCGCTCTGCTGGAACAAGTGAAGTACAAGAATCGCCTGGCGTTGGAGCGCCACTGTAACATCCTTATCTATCTCGAATCGCCGTGCAATCCACACGGCTATGTGCTCGATGTTCCTGAGATTTGCAAGATCGCGCATCAGGCCGGCTGCCGAGTGGTGTTGGATTCCACGATCGGCACTCCTTTCTTGAACAAACCGCTGATGCGCGATGATCCGGAAGAGCGGCCGGACTACGTGCTTCATAGTTACACCAAAGACCTCTGCGGGCACGGAACCGCGACGGCCGGCGTGGTCATCGGGCGCAACGACGACATGTTCATGCCCAAGGGCACTCCGAACGACGGCACCGGATGGGAAGAAACGCTTTTCTGGGATGTGTACTATATCAAGGGCGCTTTTCTCGATGCCGACAAGGCCTTCGACGTCTTAAGCGGCATCAAGACCCTCGACTTGCGGATGAAAACAAAGTGCATCACCACCAAGATGCTGGCCACGTTTCTGGACTCGCATCCCGACATCCGTGTCAACTGCAACGCGCTGGAGCATAATTCCAATTATGCGATCGCCCAAAAAGTACTGCGCTACGGCATGTCGGCCCCCCTGTTCACGATCGACATGGACTCGGCCGGGCTGTCACGCGAGGTCTTCCAGCGGTTCTTCGATTGTCTGGCCCCGATGTACAATCACATGGTGAGCTTGGGCCAAATGAACACGGTTGTGTTATGCCCCGCCTTGACATCACATTCCGAAATGACGGAAGAAGCACAGCGCGAGGCGGGTATTTATCTCACCACGATCCGCATCTCCGTCGGCGCCGAGAACCCCAAGCAGCTCATGGCCTACTTCGTCAACGCCGCCCGGCTGACGATCGATCCCGACTATCCGGGCTTCACGGACAAGTTCATGCCCGCTGCCGAAGTCGATCGCATGATTGAGGATCTGGACCTCGAAGGGCATCGCAGTTATATCAAGAACTACAAGCCCTTTGCCTCGTACATGTAGGGTCTTGCCGCATGGCCGCGCCGGCTTCGGATGCAGTGAATCTGGCCGTCATACCTGCCAAAGCACGCAGCACGCGCTTTCCCGGAAAAAACGTGGCCCTGCTGGCCGGCAAGCCTTTGGTCGTTCATGCGGTTGGCGTCGCCAAGGATAGTGGACTCTTCGATGCAGTCGTGGTTTCGACCGATGACCCGACCGTCGCGGAACTCGCCCGCGGCGCCGGCGCGGACGTGCCGTTCATGCGCGATTCGGCGCTTTCCGGCGACACGGTGGAGGTACCCGCGGTCGTCCGTAACGCCGTCGAATGGTACCAGCACAATCGCGACCAGCATTTCCAGTGGGTCTGCGTTCTCCAGCCAACCTGCCCGCTGCGAACCACAGCCGACCTGACTGATTCGCGGAAACTTCTCGACGGAAACCCAAATGCCGACGCCGTGGTCTCCGTCTCCAAGTACCACCATCACCCTTACTGGGCTCTGCGCATCGAGGACGATCGAATCGTGCCCGACAAGCCGAAGTCCGCAACCGAGAGCCGCCAGCACTTGCCCGAACTCTGCCACCCCGACGGCACCGTGTACTGGTGGCGGATTGCCACGTTGATGTCAACGGAGAACATCTACGACGGCATCGTGATCCCCTACCGCACCCCCGCCGACTCCGTGGTCGACATCGATTATCCCGATGATCTCGAATACGCGGAGTGGAGATTGCAGCAACGCATCCGGGACACTTGATCCCCGTATCGCGAGCGCTTCCCCAGACAGATTCCTCGTCCCCGCACGGCACATTCAGGCTGCACACCCACGGCAGGCACTATCGAACTGACTTCGTCGTTTAGCAGACTACTCCATCAACTCAGCGATCGCACTTTCGATCTCCGCATCACCCACGTCATGCCCCACTGTGACCTCGCCGATCTTCGTCGGCAGCACGAACCGCACGACCCCGCCAACCGACTTCTTATCGCCGCGGAGCGCGCTCATCATTGCGCTGATGTCGCCTTGAAACGTAAATCGACAAGGCAACGAAAATGAGCTCAAGGCCGCGCTCAGCCGATCACGAACGGTCTCATCCACCAGCCCCCGGCCGATTGCGACGCGGCCGGCCGCCAACATCCCAAGCCCAATGCACTCGCCGTGCGGAAGCGCATAGTCACATACGACTTCAATCGCGTGCCCAATTGTGTGCCCGAAATTCAACTTCGCCCGCACACCGCTCTGATCCCGTTCGTCCTGCTCGACGTGGGCAGCCTTGATCTCGATGTTGCGTGCGACAAGTTCTTCCAAAACGCGCGGATCTCGTCCCTTGATTTCTTGAGCGTGGTCCATCTGCCACGACAAGAACGCTTCGTCCGCGATCACGCCGTGCTTGATGCTCTCCGCCATCCCGGCGTTGAACGCGCGATCATCCAGTGTGGTGAGCGTCGTTACGTCAACGAGTACAGCTTCCGGATGGTGGAACACGCCGACGGCGTTCTTGCGCCCGGCGTGGTTCAGGCCGGTCTTCCCGCCGATCGATGCATCGACCATGGCCAGGAGCGTGGTCGGGCAGTTCACGAATCGGACGCCGCGCATCCAAGTGCCCGCGACAAACCCTGCCAGATCGCCGACCACCCCGCCACCCAGCGCCACAATCATGGTGCTCCGATCGCATCCCTTGGAGGCAAGGAAATCATAGAAGCTCTCCGCCTGCCAGAGCGACTTGCTGGCTTCACCGGCGGGCACTGTCCATTCGTGCATGGTCAGGTTCACGTTGTCGAGTGCGTCGAGGACCTTCGAGCCGTGGAGAGGTGCAACGACATCATCCGTGACGATAACAATCGAACTGGCACCGGCGACGACCTTGCCCAGACACGCCAGGGCGCCCTCGCCGATCTGGACAACGCACGGCCCGAAGGAAGTCGTGATCGTCTTGCTGCGCATGAACCTGTTCCCTATCCCACTTGCCGCACGCAATCGATCACCGTGCCATCCACCCATTTGATGGCCGCCACAACCTTCTCGCCGAACTTGGGCACGGCCGGCGGGCCGCCGCACATGGCATCGATCTCAGCCTTGATGTCCTGGATAGGCCGGATCGGCAGTTTGGAGCCTTTGACGGCATCGATCAGATCGCTGCGTCGGGGGTTGATGGCGATGCCGCGCTCAGTGACGATGACATCGATCAATTCACCCGGCCCGCACAGGGTCGTGACACGATCAACGATCACCGGGATTCGATCTCGAACCGCCGGAATCGGTAAAATCACACACCGACCCGCGAGGCAATTCTGCCAGCCGCCGATGCCGTGCAGCAGTCGGCCGTCGGAGTGCGTCACCACGTTGGCATTGAAATCGACATCGACCTCCGTTGCGCCAAGCACCACTGCGTCGATGAACGAAGCAAAACAACCCTTGCCGTGGTAGTTGTAGCTGGTGAACGGGCTGGTGTCTTGGTGATTCGGGTTGTCGCGCATCGAGCGCACGCCGTCGAGATCGAATGTCTGCCCGTCGAGGATGTAGTCGGTCAGGCCCTCTTCGAGCATCTGGACCAGATACTTGGTGCTGCCGCCTCGAATGAAACGGGCTTTGACTCCGGATTCGCGCATCATTTCCTTCAAGTAGATCGCAAAGGCCAGCGCCGTCCCGCCCGCGCCGGCCTGGAAGCTGAAGCCGTCCTGCATGATGCCCGCTTCGCGCACAAACCGAGCAGTCATCTCCGCAATTAGCAGCCGATCGGGGCTCCGGGTCAGTTGCGTCGTGCCGGATACGATCTTCGACGGATCGCCGATCGAGTCCATCACCACCACTTGATCCACGTTGTTGCCCTGAATCTGCCAGGGAATGCACGGAAACGGGATCAAATTGTCGGTCACGACAATGACGTGATCGGCATAGATCGAGTCCACCAGCGCAAAGCCGAGCAACCCGCAGGCGCTTGGCCCGGTCACCCCGTTGCAATTGCCGAACGCATCCGCCGTCGGCGCGGCGATCACGGCGATGTCGATATGCACTTCGCCGTCCTGCACTGCCTGCCATCGTCCGCCGTGCGAACGCAGCACGCCCATGCCCCGCATCTTGCCCTGCGAGCAATAGTCCCCAAGCGGCCCGTTCATGCTGCCTTCAATATGGTGGATGACGTGATTCTCAAGATGCTCGAGAATTGGAGCGTGGCAGGGAAACGACGCACTCGGAAACCAGCGCAATTCCTTCGCGCCCAGCGCCGCCGCCGCCTCGAACACTGCGTTGCCCACCTTGTCGCCATTGCGAAAATGATGATGCGTAGAGAGGGTCATTCCATCCCGCAGCCCGGCGTTCTTCAGCGCCGTGGCCAAGTCCGCAGCAACTTTGTTGCCGTCGGCGGGATAATCCGCGCACGTCCTTACCGGCGGAGCAGCTTTTTCCCCTGCCGGCTTGTACTTCCCGAGCCCTTGAAACGGTACAGCGGGTTGTCCGTTAATCTGCGCGGGAACCGCACGCCCCAAGGAATTGTGGACATGATTCAATGACACCTGTGCATCCCTCTGAGACTATACGGAAGCTGTTCGCGCCTACTTGGCGGCCACGGGGCAAGATGCAAAGAGACCACACCTTGCCTTGAGGGGAGCTTGAGGATTTCGCCTCTGATCCACCCGCTCTCCAAATCTTACGAGTCCTTCCCTTCATCGCCCCGAATCCTGACACTTTGTTCATCCACGACCCAGAGTTGTTTCGCCAGCACTTCTGTTTCCAGCAGCGGCACAACGCGTTCGAACACTTCCATGATGTGCCGCTTGCCTCGTCCGGACACGCGCATCACGATGAATCCTGAATGCTGCTCGGGCGGATAGTTGCGGATGTCGGCAAAGTCCAAGTCCAGGGTAATCAGGGCCCTCTGCTCACGCTGGCAGGCCACCGATAGCGTCGCGTCGGGATCGCCGACCATGTCCTGTTCCGTCACTGTCGTCGCATCGTGTCCAGCCGTGCGGAGCCGCAACGCGACCTCCACTGGGAGGTTTTCGTCGATCTTGAACCGCATCACGCAGGCCCCGGAGCAAACGGGATGATCCGTTCACTCGCCAGATCGGCGGCATACCTGATCACAGCTTGAACGTCTGCGCGCTTCACCGACGGATAGCTGCGCACAATCTCATCGATGTCAAACTTCTCGGCCAGATTGTCCAGGATGACCGATACCATGACTCGAGTTCCCGAAATGCAGGCCTTGCCGTGACAAACGTTGGGGTCTACAGAAATATGATCTTGCCACCGCATGACCAGCGCCTCCTCAAGCATCGATCTCTGACCCGGAGTATCCCACATCCGCAATCGTCAATCAATCAAGCCCATCTGCCTCGTCAGCCGCACGACCCGCAGTGCTCGTTTCACGACCGGCGGGTCGATCATCTTGCTGCCAAACGGGAAGACGCCGGGGGTTGAGTCCGTTCTGCCGGTCACGCGCTCGTTCCCAGGAATCCTCGCGCGGCCTGGAGGAATTCGCGCGCCTGAGCAAGCATTTCTTCAACCTCCGCGGCACTCACTTCCGCATCCAAACCTTAATCGGCGGCAATGCGCTTGTTGAAGGCCGCCAGCAGTCGACGATGATACCGAGGATCAAGCAAGCCGGTCTTGGCAAAATGTTCTCCGAAGGCGCCATGCACGCCGCCGTGCTTGCGGAAATACAGCCCGCGCTCATTGAGCAGCGCCTCGGCGACGTAAAACATCGCGTAGTACGCCCGATTGGCAGCGGCCTCGACGTGACCATCGGCCACCGCACTCTCGCCGGCGGCTATGGATCGATCGGTCTTATCGAGCAACTTGCACGTGGACTCGTTCATGCGGCGGTGGCCTCGTCGCGCACACTACGCAGGAAGGGCGAATCGGACGATAGCCAATCGCGCTCGCGCAGGAAGACCTGGCTGATACTGACGCCGTATTCGAGAGAGAGTGCGGCGGCCAATTCGGCTGTGAGGTCAACCTGCGTGCCGTACGATTTGAAATCGTCAAGGACCACCAGCACGTCCAAATCGGACTCCGCGTCGTAGTCGCCGCGAGCGTACGACCCGTAAAGATAAACCCCGCGCAGACGACCGCCGTAGAGCCCGTCCAAACCGGCCTTCAGTTCTCCCAGGAGCGTTTTGAGATCACCATGCACATCAAGGCTCCGCACCCGGTCTTCTTGCCTCCGCTCGCAGGGGCATGTGACCGGCTGCTTATTGTACCATTCTCGTCGTCCAGGCCAAACGCACCACGCGCTGCGCCCGCTTCACCACCGGCGGATCGATCATTTTACTGCCCAGCGACACCGCCGCGAGGCCTTTTTTCTGCGCTTCTTCAAAAGCGGCCACGATCCTCCGGGCCTTCTCCAGTTCGGACTTCGTCGGCGCGAAGGCCTCGTGTACTACAGCGATTTGGCGCGGGTGAATGCAGCCTTTGCCGTCGAAGCCGAGACCCTTAGCCTCCAGCACGCTCTCGCGCAGGGCACCCATATCGCTGACGTCGGAGAACACCGAGTCAATCGGCTGCACGCCGGCTGCCCGGGCGGCGTTGACCACCTGCGAGCGTGCCCAGAAGCTCTCTCGGCCGTAGTCGGTGCGCTCGGTGCCGATATCCGCTGTGTAATCCTCCAGGCCGATGGTGATCGCGCAGATGTTGGGCGAACTCGTGGCGATTTCATATGCTCGAATCACGCCGAGGGCACTTTCGACGATCGGCATGAGGTAGATGGGCTGCTCCGGAGTTTCGGAGTCATTGGTAGTCGCTGATTCGCGCAGGCTGAAGCCTGCGGCTCCTTGGATGTCTTGTATTCGGGCGTCGATTTGTTGTACTTGTTCGGGCGACTCGACTTTGGGAATCACAACCACGTGGACGTTGTGCAGGACGATGTAGTCGAGATCCTCCAGACCCATTTCGCCCTGATTGATGCGGACCATGCGCTCGGCGCCTTTGAAATCGACGCTGCGCAGGGCATTACGCACGACCAGCCGAGCGGCGTCCTTTTCCGAAGCCGCCACGCTGTCTTCCAGATCGAGAATCACGCCGTCCGGCCCGTGCAAACCGGCGTTGAGCATGAACTTCGGCTCGTTACCGGGCAAGTACAGCCGCGAGCGCCGAAAACGCTCCCGCTCAGTCCCATACTCCGTCCCTACTGCGAAGTCCGGCACATAACCATCGCCAACATCCACTCCGAGTCGGCGCACGGCGCATTCCACCCGCGCCATCAGGACAAACGGCAGCGCTCCGGCGTCCTCAATTTCGACCTTGGCATTGCCCACGCCCAGCGCTGCCAGTTCATCCGCCACCTGCGCGCGGATCGATTCGCCGTACATCGACTCGACCTTACTCTTCAGATCAAGCTCGATCCCGCCGGAATCCGTCGGCGCAAGCCGCACCCAGCAATCGCTGCGTACGTCTTCGCCCCGCCGGCCGGCTTCGCTGCTAAGGATGTTGGAATCCGGTGTCATTGTTGTCACTTGTCTGCGATGGTCAATGCCATCAATTTACCAGCATCGCCAAGTGACTCCAACGAGAATATGCAATCCTTCAAATCTGCACGGCGCCTATCGGACATCACCGGCTCGGCGAGGGCGTCGAATTTGACTTGCAGCTCGTCGGGCGTCATGGGGTCGCGGGGGTCGCCCTTGGGCACATCGAGCGCGTGGGTCACTTGCTTGCCGTCCGTCGTCGTGATTGTCACACGTGTGCATTGCTTGGCAGGGAAGGCCCGCTCGAACTCTTCGTTGGCGACGACTTTGACCTTGGCCATTTGGGCGCGCAGGCGTTCGTCCCACAAGCGATCGTCCTTGAATTGCTTCGGCGTAACCATGCCGTCGGTCACCGCCGCCGCGATGCAATACGGCAAACTGTGGTCGGCTGACTCTTTGCTTTCGGGCTTGTACTTGGCAG
>JACZTW010000108.1 GCA_022573485.1 Planctomycetota bacterium | reverse complement strand
CGGCACTTTCGCCGGGCAGGCTGATGCCGGTGCGGGCACCAAACCCATAGGCGCGAACGTACTCGTATAGCGCTTTGTTGCCCAGACGAGTTCCAATGTGTCCCATGCCGATGTTGCTGCTCTTGACCAGAACGTCCTCGAACGTGAGTTTGCCATTGGCGTGCGTGTCGCGCATTCTGCGACTGCCGAAAAACCACACGCCTTTGCCGCAGTCCACGGTCTCATCGAGGCGGGCCACGCCTTCGCTGAGGGCGGCGGACATGATCAGCGGCTTGAAGCAGCTCCCCGGCTCGACTGGATCCGTGAGGCAGCGATTGCGCTTGTGGGCGCTCGGGTATTCGCGGTGGTAGTTCGGGTCGAATGTTGGATAGCCGGCCATGGCGATGACATCGCCGTCGCGTGGCGACATCACGATGCCCACGCCGCTTTCGGCCTGGAACTGTGTGACGGCATGTTCCAGAGCTTCTTCGACGTAGCGCTGGATAACGAGGTCGATGGTCAAGACAAGATTGTCGCCGTGTGTCGGAGCGGTGCTGCTTTCGCTCTTTCTCCAGATTGGCCGCCGGCGCAGGTCGCACCATGCGTACTGCGCAGCCGACTCGCCGGAGAGGAGGTCGTTGAATTGTAGTTCCAGGCCCTCAAGCCCCACGCCATCGATGTTGACGAAACCCAAAACGTGCGCCAGTGCCGGTCCATTGGGGTAGAAGCGATGCGACTCGTCCTTAATGCCGATGCCCGCCAGGTCGAGCGCCCGCACCGCCTGGGCTTCGCCGGGTGACACTTTGCGGGCCAGCCACACAAAACGTGTGTGGCGGCGACGTTCGATCCGCTCAATCAGGCGATCCCTCGACGTTCCGAGGATGGCTGCGAGCTGTGAGGCCGCATGTCCAATGTCTTTGATTCGCTGCGGGTCGCCGAACACGCTGGGTTGCGGTTCGCTGGCGGCCAGCAGTCGGCCTCGCGTGTCGAAGATTGAGCCGCGCTGGGCATGCAGATCCACCCGGCGAGTCTGCTGACGGTCGCGGTGCGACAAGGCGCGCGGGCGCGCTGCCGTTTGCAGATAGACCAGGCGGCCGCTCAGGCCTGCAAAACAGAGCACGACAATCCCGACGCAGACATGCCCCCAGCGATTTGTCGACTGCTGCGGAGGATCAACGTACTTTAATTTCATGCTTCTCGCGAATCAATCGCCGACCAGGGCGAAGTTGAGGTTCTCAGAGGTTGCGATTTGGTCAATTTCCTCGGGCGCGAAGACCTGCAGCCGCAGCCGATCAATGCGACGGGTTAATTGATCCGGCGACCGCAACCGTGCGATCTGCAACTGCTGCTCCTGCAGAGTGCGTCTGAGGGAAAGTTGTTTAAGTCGAGTGTTTTGAATGCGGGCCATGCAGCGGGTTTGCTCAACCCGAATCCCCGCCAGCACGATGCCCACGCAACCGAAGGAAAATAGCAGCACGCTGATTCGTAGTGCGTTCATTGGTGGATCGTCGTGCCTCGCTTTACTTGGGCAGCTTGATCCGAACTCCAGGCCGGATGCGGTCCGGATCGGCAAAGATGTTCTTGTTGAGTTCGTATATTTCTTTCCAGCGCTTCTCGTTGCCGAGTTGCTCCTTCGCGATCTTGGTGTAGCGGTCCTTGGGCTTGACTTGGTACCACCGAAACGCGATGCCCGTGGTTTCTTTCTGCGTTCTCCGGGCGCCGGCAGCCTTCTCTCGCCGACCGGCTTCGGCCACAGCCAGGGCTGTTTCTTCGAGCGCGCGACTGGGCGGTGCTTTTTCGATCGGTATTCGCAGTTTCTGGCCGGCTCGGACCGAGTTCTTATCCTTGAGCACATCACGGTTGGTCTCGAAGATCAGATCCACGTACTGCGCGATGGTCTTGCCGCTGCTCCTCCGGCCAGAGAACTTACGGGCAATCTTGGTCAGATTGTCATTCTTGGCCACCACGTAGATCTGCACGCGCCGGGGCTTCGGACGTGGCGTCCTCTTCTTCGGTGGCGCGGGCGGCGGCGTGGCACGTTGCACTGCGGCAGAAGCCGCCGGCTCCGCCACGCCGGCGTCCTGTTTGGTGGGAACCAGATCGCTATGTGAAACCTCTCTGTCCGGCTCGTTCGGTCCGGGCAGGGGACGATTGGTAATCGCGTCAGTCACCGTGAAAGGTGGGGGGGAAGTTGTGGTAGGTGGAGACTGACGCAATTCGGCATCAAGCGCGGGATCCGGCTGAGGCGTTTCCTCCCGGAGGAGGGCTGTGTTGACCTCGGCCGGCGCGCTTGGGCCATGGGTCGCAGCCTGGGCTGGGCCGGCGCCAGACTGCGGTGATCGAGTTCGGTTGTGGGGCTGTGGTTCGACACGGGGGGGCGCGTAGGCGATCAGCGATTGCGAAAGGTCGCCATTACCTGCCTGTTCGGTGATGTCTTCTTCGTCCAGACTGGATGACCACAGGCCGGCGATCTGTTGATTGACACTCGCCTCATTCTCGGTGCGACTGAGGATCAGGGCGAAACAGAAAATGAACGCGCCGCCGATGACCAATCCCAGTTTGGTTTCTCGCGTCATGGGAGAGCTCCTTCTCTCTACTGACTGCATGGTGATCCGCCGTCGGACGCTCAATCCGTTGAGGTTCTTTCGACGACCCGCAATTTAGCGCTGCGTGATCGGGGGTTCTCTCGGCGCTCCTGTGCCGTTGGCGTTATGGGTCTCTTGGTGATGATGTTGACGCAACCCTCGGTTTTCATCTTTCGGAACGCCCTCTTGCACAGGCCGTCTTCCAGACTGTGGAAGCTGATGACGCCCGCTCTTCCGCCGGGCTTGAGGATACGCGGCAGCGCCTGAACAAACTGTTCCAGTGCTTCCAGTTCACGGTTCACGGCGATCCGCAGAGCCATGAATGATCGTGTGGCTGGATGTATCTTGGATCGGTGAGAATCCGGGTTTTGCTTTAATGCCTTGCAAATTATGTCCGCAAGCTGCGTGGTCGTGGTGATCCGCTGGTCATGGCGAGCCATACAGATGGCCCGTGCGATCCGCCTGCTGGCCCGCTCCTGAGCGTTGTGGTAGATCAAGTCCGCCAGCTCGGTCTGGGAGAGCTTGTTGACCAGATCCGCCGCGGTGGTCGGCAACTGTCGATCCATCCTCATGTCCAACGGCCCGTCTGTACTGAATGAGAACCCGCGGGCCGGATCGTCGAGCTGATTGCTGCTAATTCCCAGGTCCGCGAGCACCGTGTCCACTGTCGTGATCCCTACGTCTTTCAACACTTCCTCGATATTCTCAAAGTGTCCGTGAAACAACCTGACCTTTGCCGAGGGGCCGAGGTTTTCCCGGGCCAGCTCGAGATTTCCCTCGTCGGCGTCCATTCCGATCAGCAGGCCGTCCGGCCCCAGCTCGTCGAGAAGCAGGGCCGCATGCCCGCCGAGGCCGATCGTCGCATCGATGGCGCAGCCGCCCCGGGGGACGGCGAGCAAATCAATGACTTCGCGGCACAAAACCGGCTGGTGGCCGGCAGGCGGAGCAATCGCGGGGCTCCTCGAAGGCGTCGGCATCCGTTCCATCATGCGTGACCGCAATCACGCACGATTTCGTCACCGGGACGAAACAGGGGAGGCCGCCACGCATCCGTGCAGACGGCGCGCCCCAACGAAAAACAGGGGTCGCCGTCACGCATCCGTGCAGACGGCGCGCCCCTTCGTACGTTTCAGATGCCGCCCGCAACGCAACGGCTGCTCAGAACCTTGCGAACAAGGGATGCTGAGCACATGGCTTGGCACCGAACACGTCCACCGCTGAATCGGCTCGGCGAATCCGTTCGCTTCCTAATGCCGGACAGCGGACCTGAATGCGAATCTCAGACATTCACTGGCGACGAGCAGGTAAGCGGTCACTGCTCAATATCAAAAGATGCGAGAGTCGAGGGAATCGCGACAGTTAGTCGCGGCAGGCGAATGAAGATCGAGGTGTGAACCTCACCGGCCCTGCCTTATTTCTCTCGCTTCATGGTGCGTTATGCTGCGGACGGGATCGTGGGTCACGACCCGTCGGGTGCTTTCTTCCGGCTCGCCAAGCGGGCCTTTTTCTGGACCTCTGCCCAGCGGCTCCAGTTGCTCTCCACGAACTCTTCGTATACCGCTCTGTTCCACAGATCGAGGTGGCCTCCCGCTCCAGTGAGCATGAGCTCGGTGCCGATGTCGGCACGCTTGAGCATCCGCTCCGGCAGAAGGATCCGGCCTTGTTTGTCCATTTCCAAACGTGAAGCCATGGAGTAAAATAGTTGCTGATAGGTAAGCGCGTCGTCATCGGGGCTGGGCGCGTTGTCCATGTATTGAGCCATCTGCTCGAACTTGGCGGCGGGGTATAATGCGAGGGTGCCGGAACGAGCGCCGGGGACGAGATAAAGCAACCGCCCCTGGTTGGCCGACTCCATGATCTCACGAAGCTGTGAAGGGATTTGAAGGCGGCCTTTGGCGTCGATGCTGCGTTCATAAGCGTCAGTGAAAGTCATACTATGGCTAGAGGCGACTGGTTAACCCATTGCGTGGGTGACTTAAGGATACTGTACCACTTTCGCCCACCGATGCAAGTACAAAAAGGAGAATTTTGGAAGCCTTTTTGCGCGAGAGCGGAGTGGGCAAGGCGCATGCACCGTATGTTGCGTGGCAGGGTTTTCCCCAGCACTATATTGGGGGGTGAACTCGATCGGTCCAGCCGGCTGACCGCAAGGCCGGAAGCAACGCAGCCACGAGGCTGAGCAACTACCTGCGGCACTCCTCCCGAATGGCAGTGACTGGTGAATGAAACGGCGGCCAGGCCGCCACTGTATCGCACGAGAGAGGCATCGAATCTTTTGTGGCTAGCGGTCGTCGGGCAAATGATGAACATGGCATTGTTCGTGAACTGGCATTGGGTAGGCTGAGCGCTCGCGAGCCGACTGATTCGTTGCCTTGTGGTTCTGGAAAATCGCATGTCCAAGTTGGATGCTGACAGTTCCAGATTTCTGCGGAGCTACTGGCCCGTGGCTGTTTTTGTCGCGGCATGGCTCGCCGTCGTCGCGTTTCGAGATCCTGTTCGCGTTATGTGGTGGGAACTGCGACTTCGCGGCGCCGATACGGAGACGAAGCAATCGTACTACGTGAATCTCCTCAGTTCGGCAGGGACGTTGGCCTTGCCCGCGGCGCGTTCATTGCTCGAAGACGAAGACGCCGCGCTGCGGTCACTCGGGGTTGCGGTCCTGACACGCATCGCAGACGAGGAGGCCGACGCGCTTCTGCGGTCGGCGCTGCCGGACTCGGTTGAGCGGGTTCGTGATACTTCAATGCTCGCGGAACTCGAAACGATGGTCCGCAGCCGGAACAAGGCGATGGTGCTCGCGGCGGTTCGTGCTTACGGAGCGTTTGATTGCGTCACGGTTGTCGGGCCGTTATCCCGCGCGGCGCGAACACATGCGCTTCCTCTCGTTCGCGCTCAGGCGGTTGAAGAGTTGGGCGCTCTGCAGTGTACCGAGGCAGTGCCGGCGTTGATCGACGCGCTGGGGGACAACGCGCAGTACGAGGGTCCGACTCGATTGGATGAATTGGATAAACAAGCGCTGGGGATCCTCCTGGAGGAGCGCGCGCCTGCCGCGGGAGAGCCATTGACATTGCGGAAGTTTCGCACAGTGTCCGACCAGGCTGCATTCAATCTGCGTTTGATCACGGGACAATCATTTGGCTTTCGATCGACGGATGACGCTGAGCGGAGGCTCGCCGCCCAATTGGCCTGGAGGGATTGGTGGATCTTGCGGAATCGCGGATAGGTCCGGCGGCCCCGATGCCTTGCTCCCGCCGGGCTTTCGCCGAAATCTCTTTATTGCGCTGCAAGGGTCCACTATAATCAGTCCCGCAAGGCCCGAGCGACTGAGGAACTAATTGCTTACACAGATCGACATTTCCCGTGATACCGATCGAAACACGAGCCTGCTGGTGGACTACTTCCGCCAGTTGGGCTCCGAAGCCTACAACCCGTGGGTCATCCTCATCGAGTTTCTGCTCATTGGCGTGATCGTCTATGGCACGCTGAGATTCCTTCAAGGCACGCGTGGGGCCAGGCTCATGCGCGGCATCGGCGTTGTCGTCGTGGCGAGTTTCGTCGTGGTTCGCATGCTGGCGGAGCGGTTTGGATGGGAACGAATCGAGTTTCTGTATCAGTATTTTGTCCTGGCAGTGTTCTTGATCACGCTGGTCGTTTTTCAGCCGGAACTCCGACGTGGGTTGATGCGGATCGGCGAGCGACTGTGGTTCACGAGCATGTATCGCCTGCCGGACAAGGTCATCGAACCGCTGGTTTTGTCCGTGAGCGCACTGTCGAAGAAGCACATCGGGGCCATCATCGCCATCGAGCGCGTCTCCGGGCTCGGCGGGATTGCCGAAACGGGCGTCCGTCTGGACGCGCGACTCTCCGCGGACCTGCTGAACACCATTTTCTGGCCAGGCTCCGCTTTGCACGACATGGGCGTCCTGATTCGGCAAGATCGTATTGTGGCTGCCGGCTGCCAGTTTCCCTTGGCGGAGGCCGTGGATCTGGAGCGCGGATTGGGCAGCAGGCACCGCGCGGCCCTGGGGCTCAGCGAAGAATCGGATGCGATTGTTGTGGTGGTCAGTGAAGAGACAGGTTCGATTTCACTGGCCAGCGACGGCGAACTCCATCGAGCCCTGAGCCCGGAGGTCTTGCAGACGATGCTGTACGAGTTATTGCTGAAACGCCACCGGCTGGGGCTAGCCGGCACTGTGTCGAAGATGAGCCAGAGTGCCGGTCCGTCTTCCGCCGAGAAAAGTGCCGGCGAGCCGGAGGAAGAGTTATGCAGCAAGTGAGACTCTTGGCGCTAACCATCGCGATGACCGGCATGATTTGGATTGCCGCAGACCAGCGCGTGACGCGACTGGTAGAGATTGACCTGGCCTTTGCGATTAGACCGGCCCCCGGTACGACGCTGGCCCTTGAAGTTGATGGTCCGCCGGTCGATTCTCTGCGCATCACATTCAAAGGTCCGAACCGTGTGCTCAGCCAGCTGAAGATGATTCAGGAGACACTTTCCATTGACTTGCCGATCTCCGAACGATCGTCTGGACCCCAAACCCTGAACCTGCTGGACGAACTGCTGGCGCAGGCCGATCAATTGGCCGGAATTCCAGAGGGTGTGGCGATCGTCGCTACGACACCCAGCACCATGACAATAGTCGTGGATCACTATGTGGAGAAGCAAGTGCGCTTGAAAGTCGATTCGGGCAACTACGATTTCGACGGCGATCCACAGTTTGATCCTTCGCTGGTGATGGCCTGGGTGCCGGAGCGGCAGTTCGAGGCACTGCCCCCGGACAAACAGACAATCACGATTCCGATCGGTCGTCTGATCCCGGGACAAGCGCAAGAGGGACAGCTCATTCAACAGGATGTCCTCGTACCGCACATACTCGATGGCGGCGTCAGCGTGTTGCGGCTCGATCCCGAGCGGGTCACGTTCAGCGCCACCCTGTTGCAGCACACCAAACGGGTGCGGCTGCCGACGATCCCCGTCCATTTGATGCCTTCGAACATCGACATATGGAAGCGCTATGAGCCGCGGTTTGCCGAGGACCCGGACAAGCGAATCCTCACGATCGCCATCTGGGTTCGCGGGCCTGAGGACGTCGTGGACGACATGGCACAGGACTCTTCGATGTACGACATTTTCGGTTATATCAGGATTACGAGCGAAGATCTGCGGGACAGCGAAACGACAGTGCTTCTCTCCAAGCCGGTATACATTCAGAACCTTCCTGGAGGGGTTGTTTTGGACGAAGAACCTGATCCCGTCGATTTCGAACTGATTCCCCGCTTCTAGCCTCCCGTTCCTCTCTGCATGTCGCTATCGAGCGGTTTCGCGGCGCACGCAGCAACTCTGCTGTTTTCATTATCAGACTTTAGTACAGGCAGGTGCCGTCCTCCCGGTTGTATTGTGCGCTCATTTTCGGTCGCTGGTCTCAGGCACCGAAACGAACACTCGCAAACTCCTCGACTCCCCCGCATCGACCGATGAGGAATCTCAGGTTTGAACGCGCCCTTGGGGGGAGAAGTATCCCCAGGTTCAGCATTCATGGGCCTTTGGAACCAGCTGAGGTTACTCGTGGTTGCGAAACACACGCAGGCATTGCTCCGCGGTGTACTGTCCCTACTGGCCACTGCACTGCCTCTGGTCGGTTGCAGCAGCGGGCTGCTGGTCGGCGAGCAGGGCTCCAATCCGGCGGCGGACGACGCTGATGATGCGTTCGGCGAACCCCGGCCCACTAAACTCGAACCGGGTGGCGTCACCAGTTTCTCGGGTGAGCTGCGCGACGCCGGAGAAGTAGATGTCTGGGATCTCGGTACGGTGGAACCCGGCACGCGCCTGGACGTGGAGTTGCAGGGCTTTGGCGCCAACTTCTCGATCGGCCTCTTCGATCAAGACTATCTGGTCCGGATGATCAGTCACGATCGGTACAACAGCAAGGATCCACGCGCAATTCTACACGTGGCTCAGAGAATGGAAGGGATGCTTCTGGTGGTGGCCAGCGATCCGTTCGAGGCCTCGACAGGCCCCTATACCGTGCAAGTGACGCAGTCCACCGATGCCGAGGTGATTCTGCCGGGCACCCAGACTGTGGTTCTGAACTTCTCGGGCGGAAGTTTCGTTTCAATCGGGAGCGTCACCATACCCCAAGTGACGCCGTTCGATGCCGCCAATCTGCATCCGGACTGGAGCGAATTCACCACGCCGATGAAGGACATCGTCATGGACAGCATGCGGCGCGTCTACGACGGTCTCAACGTGGAGTTCTACTTCAGTGACGATCCCCAGGCACCCCGTGGAGGCGTGACGACTGTTTACTTCGGCGCCGAAGATTCGAACAACGTCGGCCTGGCGGCGACGATCGACTACGGCAACCGCAACAAGGAGCACAACGCGATCGTCTACACGCGGAACTTCGCCAAATACATTCCGTACGGCTATACTTACCGGGATCTCGCCCAGGGCTTTGCGAACGTGGCCGCCCATGAGCTGGGACACTTGTTGGGTCTCAATCATTCGGACCTGCCCCTGGATGTGATGAACGTCAGCCCGACCGTGGACGCTTTGGTGGCGCCGCAGTACTTCTCTGAAGAGGCGCGGCTTTCTCCCGCCACGTTTCCAGTGGGCCAGCAGGACGGCGCCGAGTTGATCTTCGAGACGGTCGGCGGCGAGTGGTCGCGCGTGGTACTGGCCCGCGACAACAGTGCGTCTCTGTATGCAGCCTCCAGCTTCACCAGCAGAACGCAAACCGCTCAGCAACTCCCTGTCGATAGCGCGGCTGAGCTGTCCTCCGCGCGATACTGTACGAGCGATGAGGACAATTAGAACAGCTTCACGTGCTTCAAATCCGACTGACGAATTCAGGGAACTGCCGCAAGTGCTCTTCAATGTTGCGCGCGTAAGTCTGCATCAATTCCTGGACTACCTCCTGCGTATCCTGCCCCTCATCCGGATCGATCAACACCGGTGTACCCAGCAGGTCGTAGTGGAAATTCGGCTTTGAGACAATGAAACCCTGATGGATGGCTGCTTTGCAGCGTAGCGCGATCTGTATCGTGCCTGTCAGGTACTCTTTCTTCTCGCCGAAGATCTCGACAGCCGCACGTTTCAAGTTGGGATGCCCGGCGCGCTCCGTGTCCAGTGCGCTGCCCAACAATCCACCGGACTGAAACCAGCGGTAAATGTCTCGCGGAAGGTCATCGGTATAGAACATCCGCGCAGCCCGAACTTCGGAGAATCGCCGGGCGAAGCGCTCCTGAATGTAGCGCCGCAAAGGGCCTTCGTTGCGATCACGCACAGCGGCTGTTGTGTAGCCGAGGAAGCACATCAGCAGGCCGGCGACGTGCTGGGCGCCCAAGTGGGACATGGCCATGTAGACGCCGCGGCCCCGGGCGACGGAAGCGTCGATCATATCACGCTGGGGAAAGTGGATTCGCCGAATGATTTTCTCGGGCGGCAGTAAATCGAAAACCAGGTAGTAGATCCGATCACAGCGCAGGCGGACGAAGTAGCGCCGGCAAGCGGAGCGCATCCGGCGGCGGTCGTATTGATCGCCGAACAATTGCTTCATGCGTTCATGGAATCGTCGCCGGCGCTTATGGTTCACCAGCCATTCGCAGATTCCAAAGGCCCTGCCCAGTGCGTACAACCCGCTGAGCGAGAAACACTTGAGCACGGCCCCAAAGAAGAACCGCGACAAACCGAACTTGAAGCGAATCGACCAAGGTACGGTTTCCAAATCTTGTGTTGCAACATCGTTAGCCATATTGGCGCGAGAGTATACAAGACCCCCGCCGAGCGTGCCATCGGCCCTGTGCCAAGCACGGAGGTTTAGGGCATGTTTGTCAAATGATGTTACAATCGTACGGCTCATGCTCCGCAAGACCCTGACAATCCTCTCCCTCATCGGCCTGCTGATCTGCGCGGGGGAGGTGATCTTTCTACATACTTGAACCCGTAGTTTCCAGACGCAGTCGCCGCCGATACGATATGTCGAATAGGAGGGCCATGACCATGAAGCGCTATTCTGACATCGTCACCGAAATTGCAGCGATGCAGCCCGATCTTGATGAGTGTGCGATTAGCGCTTTTGAGCGATCGGGGAATCTCCGATTCAGGGATGGAGACAAAATCGCCGTGCTGCAATTGACAGGAATCCAGTTCTTTGGAACGAATCAGTCGCTATTGGGTTGGGAACCGATGAACGGGGATGTTGGACGGTCCGATGTTCGCTTGGGCAGAGATTGTGGAGTCGATTATTTTGACATCCTAGAGGATAGCGCCTTCTTGAGCGCATTCCTCAATGACGAACTCGGTTTCCTTGGCAGTGTCATCCCCTACGATATGTCCGGAAAGACGCAAGAAAAGCCTGGTTTTCGGAAGCCTGTGCATGTGTCGGTGGTGTGCGCGGAAGGACAACTAGACGTAATATGTGAGCAAGTTGCGCTGAGAATTGAGTAACAGGCTACCCCCGGTCCAACTGAAAAGCCGCCGCAAGCGCAAGAAGCTCGGCCTGTGCCTGAAGTGCGGCTACGATCTGCGGGCGTCGAAGGAGCGGTGTCCTGAATGTGGTGAAACGAAATGACAACATGGATCACTTTGACCGTCTTCGCCATCGTGTTCCTCAGTGCGCTCTTCGCCATCATTCGCTCTTCTATCAAACGTAAAGGGAATTGGGGCATCCACCTAGCGCGAGAATACAGGTGCCCGTATTGCGGCGACAAATTGT
>JACZTW010000107.1 GCA_022573485.1 Planctomycetota bacterium | reverse complement strand
CACGATCGGCCTGTTCGCCATTGCTCTTTCCGCTGTCGAGTAGAAGGTCCCGGCAATGTTCCAACTGCGCGATCGAATGCCGCGCGTCCGCAAGTTCTCCGGTGTGCACCGCACCCAACCCGCGGGCGAAATAGAGGGGCGCCTCCGCCCAGCACGACCTGCCCCCCGGGAAGACATCCGTCGGCACGGCCAGCGCAGCCGCCTCCTTCCAATGCCACTGCTCAACCGTGTGTTCGCCTCGAATGTGGGTGAAATCGAACTTATGCTCGGGCTTGTCTCCGATGTACGTCAAATCGGTACCGAGTTCGCCACCACCACCGCGGTACTTGTGGCACCCAAGACAGCCCCTTTCAGTGACCAGCCGCTTGCCCTGAGTGAGCCTCTCGGCTCCAGCGAGCGCAATTCCCAGCGCCGCTTCGTCGATTTGAGGCTTCTGGAAGTCAACAGATCCGTACCCGAAGGAATAGGCGTATAGGTCGGCCTGCCCGGCGTAGAGATCGACTTCGTAGTGGCACCGACCGCAGCTTGTGTACACAGCCTCGCCCCGGAGAAGAGGAGACTGGGCAAACGCGGAACGGGTCCCATCTGCTTGCCAGCCATGGGCGGCTTCCTTGGTCAGTAGCCGGCCCTGACCCTCATGACAAATCGTGCAGCCGAAGTGATCAGTGGGATGTTGTGCTAGAATATCTCCCGGATGAAGTCTGAACGGCTGCTCGACATGGGCCATCTTCGGGTTCTCAACGCCCAAGTGGCACGTCGTACAACGATCAATCGCGCCCAATTCCGGCAGATAGGCCTGTTGAGGTCTGATGCGAAAGGTGGATGCGGCGAGCCGAGCACGATCGTTGTCCGCCGTCTCGAGCAGACGTTGTCTGTACGCTTGCTGGATCTTTCGCCATTCACCGCTGAAGTTCTCCTGATACACGGCGGCCGCGAACAGCCCAAATGAGGCAAGCGAACTGAATAGTAGAATGAATTTCATGTGTCGAACTTGCGTGACATCCATAGTTCGTTACCTGTCTATCGAACGCCCTTCAATCGGCTCACTAAACACTTTCAATGCACAGGCCAATCGCTCTGCGACCAGTAGAATTCCCAATTCGGACCGCGATGCACGGTCGCAAAGTACGTCAGGATCACAAACCCGATCAGGAAACACGTGAACAGTGCGATGGCGCCCATGCGTGTGGAACGGGTCCACTTCACTACGATGAGCGACCATATGGCGAACAACAGGACATAGACGGTCCCGGGATTAAACAGCGTGATCACAATCTGTGGTACCTGCTTGGTGGCTTCCCAGTTGCGCAGCCAACCGAACTTGACCGTGAACCACAACATGCCGATCACCACGACGGTCGCGAACAGCGCGCTGACCCAGGCCACGCGCCGACCGCGCGGGCCGCTGAACCACACGCCAAGGTCTTCGGTCTCACGATCGAGATACGGCACCAACGCCAGAGCGAGCACGACAACGGCCGGAATCCCCACACCGCCCATAAAGGCGGAGTATGACACCAGTTCCTGCAGGCCGAGGAAATACCACGGCGCCTTCGCGGGGTTCTCAGGGACTTCAGGGTTGGCCATCTCCGCCAGCGGCGCATCAAACGCCACTCCGAGGATGACCATCAGGAGCACCGTAATCATGCTCGCGGCGCCGATGACGTACATGACGTTCGGCCAGGTACTGACCGTATTGGTGATCTCCAGGTTCACTGCTGGCGTTGTGCCTCTCATCAAGCCCATCAAGCCGTAGGTTTTGATCGGCGCAGGGCTCGGCGTGCCGGATCCGCCGCTCCTGATCTCGTCCGCAGATTTCGGTCGGGCCAGTCCACCGTCCTTGCGAATTCGCCAGAAATGGACGCCGATCAGGAATGACACTATCACGGGCAAGACTATCACGTGTAGCACGTAGAATCGGATCAGGGCTTCCTGGCCGACATAATGAGCCCCCAGAAGCAACTCCTTCAGAAAACCACCGACGTCGATGACGGATGTGATGCCCAGGGCGTCGGTGACTTCTTGTGGCGATTGAGCGATGTTCGCTCCGATGGTGATGGCCCAGAATGCCAACTGATCCCACGGCAACAGGTAGCCGGTGAAGCTCAGGCCGAGGGTGAAGACGAACAGCGACATACCCACGACCCAGTTGAAGCGCCTCGGGCCTTTGTACGCAGCCGTGTAGAACGCCCGAGCCATGTGCAGGATCACACACACGACCATGCCGTGAGCCGCCCAGCGATGAATGTTGCGCATCAACCGCCCGGTCGGCACGACGCTCGAGATATCCAGCATGGACGCATAGGCCAGGTCGACCGACGGCTTGTAGTACACCATCAGCAGGACGCCGGTGATGCACAGCAGCACGAACAGCACCAGCGTGGCCACGCCCAGTCCGAGGGTCGTCGCCGCTTTGATCGAATGCACATGTGTCCGGACCGGCAGGATGTGCAGGACAAAGTTCGTGAACACAGCCTGTGAGCGGGCACGATCGGACGTCGGCCTGCCATGACGAATCATCGATTCGAACAATGCGCTCGGGGTGCTGCGCAGGTTCGACAGAAGATCGCCCATCGCGTTGGGGTCACCGATTTGCCTGGGATGGTCGTCGGAGTCGGCCTGTTTTCTCACTTTCGCATCATCCACCATCGCGCTCCTAGACCGATCACACCGCCAATTTCGTGCCCCTCGCAACCGGCTTGAGCGTGTCCGCCACCAATTGCCCTTCCGGTGAAATGCTGAGCTCGACCCACATCAGGCCTTTCGGCGCCGGACCGCTGCGTACATTGCCCTGGTCGTCGAATTTCGATCCATGACACGGACAGAGATATTGCCCCTCAGCGTCGCGCTCTGCGACGCAACCCAGGTGAGTGCATACCGAAGAAACAGCATGAAAACCGTCGTCATCCCGGAACACCCACAGCCGGTAGCGCTGGAAATACGTGCTGGATTCTCGGGCAAATTGCGCGGGCTTGCCGAGCTTCACCCGCGAGTTCGGCTCGGGAAAAACCGAGGGCACGAGCAGACGAACGGACCCGAGCATGGCCATCACAAAAGCACCAACTGCCGACCAGGCGGCTGCCAGACCAAGAAAATCCCTCCGAGTTCGCTGCGGCTTGAACCGTTTGCTGCTTCGTATATCAGATTCGTTCATGAGCAAGTCCTCGTGCGCCACGCTATGCAGTGGCCGCGCAGTCCCGGCGCGCCGGGAGAACGGCTACGCCGGCTCCCATTGGCTGCTGAAACCGAAACGCTCCATGGTTATCGCGCCGACCGGGCAACGGTCCGCGCACAACGAGCAGCGAATACACTTTTCCTCGTCTTTAACGATTGCGGACATCTCCGCGAGGTTCGCCTCGCCGTACCGCGCTTGCACAAGCTGCGCGAGCCCGTCGTCGCCGACCAGACGATCGCAGGATACCAACCGCAGACATAGTTCCGGACACACGTCCGCGCAACCGCCGCACAGGATGCACTTCTCAGAGTCGAAAATCGTATTGACACCACAATCTAGACAACGGCAGGCTTCGGTGACCGCCGATTGGTCGTCGTAGCCCAGCTCGACGATCGAAGCCTGGGAATTCTTGCGCTGCTGGACGGAAGCGGTCGGCACGGCGGCCCTGGGCAGCTTTTCGTAATCCCGCTCCCGAACGAAGTCGGGCACGTGGACCTGCACGAATTTCTCGTTCTGCCTGAGCGAATGCCCCGTGATGAAGGAATAGATCGACCGGGCACACTTCTTGCCACTGGCCACGGCATCGATCAGCAGCCTCGGGCCGTACGCGATGTCGCCGGCCAGGAAGACATCGGGTGCCGTCGTCACCAGGGTTTCAGAATCGCACTTGATATTGCCTCGATCGTCCCGTTCGATCTTCGATTCGGGCTCGATGAAGGAGATGTCAGACTGTTGACCGATCGCCCAGACCACGGTATCAGCAGCGATCGTAGTCACATCGTTATCATCGAATTTCGGCGCAAATCGACCGCCCTGATCGAAAACGCTCAGACAGCGTTTGAACTTCACAGCGCTGACGCCGCCACTTGCGTTCCGCAGGACGGCTTCCGGACCCAGCGACGGGTGTAGTTGCACACCTTCTTCGGCGCCCTCGATGATCTCAACATCGTCCGCAGGCATCTCGTCGAGGCTTTCCAGGCAACACAGGTGAACTTCGCCGACCTGTTCCTGCCGAAGGGCCGTTCGTGAAACGTCATACTGAATCTGTCGAACCACCGTTCGGGAAACATCGAACGCCACGTTGCCGCCGCCGATGACAACGACTTTTTTGCCGAGCCTGGACAGCGTTGAAGCGTCGGAGCGATCTCGCAATGCGACATCGCGCAAGAACTCGACTCCGCCGAAAACGCCGCGTCCCTCGGCACCCTTGATCGGAATCAATCGCGAGCGTTTAGCCCCCACAGCGATGACCGTCGCTCGGTGGGTGTCGCGCAGTTCCTGGAGCGTTATGTCCCTGCCGACTTGGGTGTTGCAGACGAACTCAACGCCGAGAGAGCGGATGACCTCGACCTCAGCCTCGATCAGATCGCGCGGCAGACGGTATTCGGGAATGCCCACCGCCAGCATCCCGGCAGGAATGGGCTCCATCTCGAACACGATCGGCTGTAGACCCATCAGGGCCAGATCATGCGCTGCTGCCAGTCCGGCGGGTCCGGAACCGATAATCGCGACTTTTTGGCCCTTGGCTGGTGGGCCGTCGAAATCTCCTCGAATCATCGACATCGCCGCAAGCTCCTCTGGGCTGCTGCATTGGCGCCGGTCGCGGAAGCCCAGCACGCGCCGGATCAGATCGATCGGTTTGCGCATCTCTCGCTCAAGTAATCCGGCCCCGAACTTCTCGGCGGCGAAGCGTTTGAGTGCCCGGATGGATACGGCTTGGTCGATCGCACCTCGCCGACAGGCGGCCTCACAAGGCGCCGCGCACACTCGGCCGCAGATGCTGGCCAGCGGATTAGGGCCTCGGGCGATCAGGTAGGCTCCAGCGAAGTCGCCGGTTGCGATGGCCCGAACGTATCCGCGCGCATCCGTGCCCACGGGGCAAGCGTCCTGGCACTTGATCTGCCGGCGCCAGTAATCGTTGTCCGGAATCTCGACCTGTATGGGCACCCTCGTGCTGTTGACTATATTGCCATAAATATATGTGCTATTGGTCGATCGCATCTGCTACGCTCTCGGCGGGCGCGAGTATCTTTCGATCAGAGGGAATAGAACTTCATCTTGCAGGTGAATCCGGCGCCGAACCTGTTTGTCGATTCGGGCAAACATTGTGCGTATCTCAGCCACCGGGCCGCGCTCCTGACCATCACTGCCCGGAACGATCTCGCCGATTTGAGTCAGCAGGTCGAGCGTTTTCCTGTGATCGGCTCTGGCTGCTCGAACCAGCGCAGCGATCTCTAGAGAACCGTTCTGCTCGATCGAATCGCAGCGTCCCCCTTCATATCTCCGAAGACGGGGGAAAAGCCGGATCTCCTCTTTCATCATTTGATGGGCCAAATCGAGCTGCAATTCGCCGTGACAGGCTTTCAGCGCCCGAAGCTGGTCGCAAGGCTTCGCCCCGGCGCACTCCACCGCATCGCAGATGCAACGCCGGAGTTTCGACAACAAGTGAACCGAGGGGCGATGGTAGTTGGAGATGATATGGTCGATGAGTGGACCCGCAGCCTGCCAGCTTCCAGGGGCGACTTCGGAGTCGGCAAACAACTCAGCTTGAACATCCCGTCGCTGAAGCTCGGAAGAATCCCGAGACGATTCAT
Source organism: Planctomycetota bacterium (assembly GCA_022573485.1). Taxonomy (GTDB): domain Bacteria; phylum Planctomycetota; class Phycisphaerae; order UBA1845; family CAIVHJ01; genus JACZTW01. Next base: position 5,589 of record JACZTW010000107.1, on the reverse strand, counting down.
TTATTGTCTGCCGTTGCATCGGAGTATCCCCTATAGTTCGCGCGCGAGTTCCTCCTCAACGATTCTCACCACGAGCACAAAAAAAGCGTCGAGACAGCAATCGAGTTGGTTTCGCATGCAACATTGGCCGAATTCATCCTGCATTCCGCACACATTGCACACCTCCGCGCGGAGTCGGTCAATATAAGAGTCTATGCGCTCCGAGGACACCGAGCGGACGATCTCGATGATGCGGGCGATGTTGCTGTGAATCGGGCAGGGCAGGTTTTCAGGTTGCTCGCATTCCCCGGTCGGCAAGCGGTGCATGCAGTTGGGACTGATCTCCGCCTCAACACGCTCGCAGATTCGTTCTTGCACACTCTTCGCCTCTGCCATGTCCGGCTCCTCTGGTCCGTCCTGCTCGTGTCGAGCGTCGTCGCCGTCTCCACAACTCGGAGAGCGTCATCCGCCCGCGGCCTCCTCCGGAACGACGCGCGCAATGACCGCGCCGACGATGTCACCGGCACGCCATCCCTCTTTCGTGTACTGTGGGAAGTACGGATCACTTGCACCCTTCGGCTCACCGTGGCAGTACATGCACGCCGCCTTGGCCTTGATCGGCTCAGCGTAGTAGAAAGCATCGCCCGTGTTCCGTTCGGCGGTGGCCGCGCCCTTGCGGAGTTCAGCCAACAGGTTCAGCGCTTCTTCGTCGCCACGGTTTTTTGGATTGCGTGGCTGATCGACGACCATTTTGACCCAAGCCCGGCCGGAGGTAGCCTGCGGGACGACTTCGGAAAAGATATTGCCGGCCACGGCCGCCGGTAGAATCAGGTTCTTGACCAAGAGTCGCTGGTACAGCTTATCCACGCCCGGTATCGCCGATTGTTTTCGGGTGAAGTGGCTCGCCATTTCACTCCGCGTCTGAAGCTGTAATTTGACGAGGAGATACGCCAGCTGCTCATCGCCCGCCTTGCCGGCAGGCTCCTTCACTGGGAGCGAGGCGGTTGCTGCTCGTTCCAGGCCCGTGCTTGGCCCCGCAAAGAACAGGCCTAAGTTAAACGTCATCGACACGATCAAGAGGATCGCGACGACAATCGTTACCGCAGATCTAGGACTGATTCGTTTTCGTGTGGCATCGGGCAATGCAGTCATTGCTTTTACTCCTGCCCCCTAGTCTTCCTCATCCTCGTCATGGTCCTCGGCATCGGCGTCATGATCATCGCCGTTCGTGCCCTCGTCGTGCTCGTCGTCCATGTGGACGTCATCGTCACGCACGTCATCTTCGTGCTCGTCGTCCATGTGATCGTCATCGTCTTCGGGCATGTCTTCGTCATGCTCCTCATCCATGTCATCATGTTCGTCTGGCATGCCTTCCATGTCGTCGTGATCGTCCGTCATACCATCCATATCATCATCAACCATGTCGCCATGGTCGTCATCGACGTGCTCATCACCCTCGTCATGCGAGTCGCCCAGCGAATCAAGGAATCCTTCGACAAAGAACAGACTGTCGCAGTTGAAGATGTCGCATGTTTCCAATCCGCAGTCCGCGCCCAAGAGCAGCGGAAGAGAACCCACCAACATCAGGGACACAATTCTACGGCGGATGCCCAGAATCGGGATGAATTGCTGACAGTTGCGAATCATGCTTGAACGGTTTGACTTGTCGTACATTGGATCCGATCTCCTTCGTTCACAGTGCGCAGGCCGATTGTTCACAGGCACCGATGCGTTCAGTGCATGTGCGCGTCGCCCTCTTCTTCTTCTTCTTCTTCCATATTCATGGCATCGGCAGTTCCACCGCCGGCACCCCCGCCGCCCGGCTGCACCGCCAATGGGAACAAGTCGTCGATGAAGAAGAGCATGTCGCAGTTCAAAAGCTCGCAGGCGTTGCGCTCCAGGAACTGCCCTGGTTTGCAGGCCGCCGTGGAGCTGAGAATCGCCAGTAACATCAGGATGGCTGCCGTCTTGGTCATGTGGCTCAAGATGTCTTTCATTCGTTTGCTGTGCATTTCCGGTCCCTTTCAGTTTGCCGCTTTCAAGAACTCCACGATCAATCGATGCTCCTCAGCCGTGAGGTTTGCACGCACTCTCATGTGAAATACGATCGCCTCCCACTCGCGGTCACTGCGCTCGTGGGGCTGACGGAGATTGTGACAACGCATGCAGTTCTGCGCCCACGCTTGGGCGCCGCCCTTGATGGGTAGCGCCTCGCCGACAGTCGCCACCGCCCCAACGGCGGACTTCTCAACCGTCAATGGCTCCGGAGTGGCTTTGCTGTTGTGACATCCGCTCAGGACGACTGCGATGCACGCGAGCGCCGCACAAACTGCGGCGGCCATGACGTGAGTCCGTTTCATCGAGTATTCCTCCAAACACGTGCTGCGTCACTACAATCCGAACGCAGCCTGAACGAAGAACCCGTCCTGGTTCCTGTCGCCGTTAGCATCGTCGAGTACGTAGGCGACTTTGAATGCCACGTTGGGTTTCAGCCAGTAAGTCAGGCCCAGCGTGGTACGTTGACCATCGGTGCCGAGTGAACCAGGGCCCGGTTCACGAAGCCAGTCGTACCTGGCTACGAACTCCAAGTTACGGAGCTCAAACTTGTCGCCGAACCTGAATTCGGCTTGCGTCGGGCGATAGGCGGCCTGCACGAACCAACCTCGCCGTTTGTTGTCGAAAACGATGGGCAGGAGCGCACCGGTGAAGATTTCGTCGTCCGTGTCGACCCACACGAATTCGCCCAGCAGGTCCAGCCGGCCTTTGATGGCGTCGAACTCTCGGGCGTACCTGAAGTCAAACGCTTGCATCGTAGTGTCCACGTCACTGAACGTCCCGCCGCTGTCATCGACCCTGCCGGTGAAGAACGAGTACCCGACTTCGAACTCGGGAATCGGCAGAAAGCCGATGCGGAAGCCGAAGCCCTTGTTATTGTTGTTGTCGCGGTAATTGCCGAATCCCAGCCGCCCGGCACTGACCTGGCTGGTTTGAAAGTCAGGGCCATTGATGTAGTACGCTGAGTAATTGACCTTGGTCGGGCCGAGGGCGAACCCGCCGCGGGCTTGCACACCCAGTCCCGAAGGCCCGACCAAGCCACGCTCGTACAGCAGGGGGATCACGGGCAGTTTGTTGATCCACGATGGATGCCAGCGCTCCCAGAACGTTGCGAAAGGCAGTCGGAACAGCCCGCCGCCGATAGTGACATAATCATTGAGCACGTAACTGAGTTGCGCCAGCCCAAGTTCGACGTTCGTTTCCTCAGCACCCAGGCTGAAACCGAACTCCACCTCAAACAGCAAATCGTCCGTTGGCTTCCAGAGGACCAATGGGGCAATGCCCAGTGCGAAGGTCGAATCCGAATTCTCGCGGTCCTGATAGGCCACAACCCCGCCGCCACCCAGCGCGAAATTGGTCAGCCCGGGCAGCAGCGAGTCGATCTGAATCCGAGTCTCAGCCCGCAGTTCCCTGAGCAGGTACTCCCGCTCTTGGGCCGCAGCTTCGGCGATCTGAGCCCGCAGGCCCTCTTCCGTGAGCGTGAACAGCCTGCCATTCATGGCCGCCAATCCATTCTTCAACTCAGCGTTTTCGCTCTTGAGGGTCGCGTACTCCTTCCTGAACTGTCGGAATTCACCCAACAGTTTTAGAAACTCCTCCCGTGTCACGGGCTCGTTCGGGGTGGATCCCTCTTGGGCCAAGGCTCCACTCGACGTCCCGGACACGAGCACAGCGATCACGAGGATTGCAAATTGTGATGGTCGCACATTGATCATTTCATTACCGCCAAGGCACCTGCATTCCCAACGAGCGAGCTGTACGCTTGTGGTTGCGCGGAAGTCCGCGCGGGTTGAAACCCGCGGCTCCGTCTAGCGTTTGCCCTTTTTCTTCTTCCTTTTGAGCACGAACTCAACGGTCACTTCTTCGCCCGCTGCCACCGTGACTTGCTGTTTCTGTTTGGCCAGCGCCTCATGCCAGATCTCGATGGTGTGCGTGCCGAGCGGCACGTTTTCAAATCGGAAAGTGCCGTCGTCGCCGGTCACCGCGTAATACGGATGCTCAGCGACGACAATGTAAGACTTCATCCAGTCATGGGCGTCGCAGGTGAACTTGATACGCTCCGGGTAATCGAACGACACGTCCATTTGCTTGACTTTCGGTGGCATGGCTTTGTTGAATGCTTCGTTGATCATCGCATGGGCGTGGACGTTGTGCAGTATGCCGTCGCTGTTGAGGATGCGCAGCGCGTGGCCCAGCGGTACGGTCAGCACGTGCGGCTCGAAACGGCAGCCTTGTTGATTCAGAGTTACTGGGTTCAGCGCGTCTTGCTCGGGGAACGGTTTGCCTCGGCTGATACCCTTGATGGAAGCCACTGCAAATTTCACCATCTTGTCGGCAGAGAGGACCAGCTTTTCACTCATGATCGGCCCTTTGTGACAGGGCTTGTCTCCGCTGGTCACTTTTAGCTCTTTCGGTTTCGGCACTTTGCCCTCGTACCGAACCACGCCGACGATGGTGCCGCTCTCTTCGAGCTCGACCTGCTCGTAATCGCCTTGCTGAGCGTGGAGCGTGGTTCCAAGCAGTCCGCTCAAACAGGCGGCAACACTTCGAAGTATCCATCTTCTTGTCTTGCTCACGTGATGTTTCCTTTCATGACAGAGATCCATTTGACATAACCGGCGTCTCACCAGCGGCGCCCGGCGAGGAACTCGACGTAATAGACGAGCTGCCACATTTCTTCGTTGTCCATGCCCTCCTGGGCCGGCATGGGCGTGCCCGGAATGCCGCAACGGATGCGCTTGAAAAGCTCCTCGCGGCCAATTCCCCCTCGAAATTCTCCCAAAGTGAGATCTCTGACAGTGATCGCTCTACCGCGCTCATCTTTCGGCTTGTCCAGCCCGTCGCCTCTGCCGGTCGTTCCATGGCAGGAGGCACATCGGTCTATGTAGAGCTTGCGACCTGTTGCAGTATCCGATTGAAAACCCGACGGCACGTAGGGCACATGGATGGGTTCGCCCGGCTTGACTCTTCGGTGCGAGATGGCCTCAACTTGCTCTGCCTCATACTCTTCCTCTTCTTCTTCAAACTGCTCGATCAATCGATCGACCCAGCCGAGACGGTTGATCTCGCGAACATAGTTGGCCAAGATGACCACATCGGAATCGGTGAGGTGTGGGTGGGCCGGCATGGCTCCGAAACGACGACCCGATAGGATAGTTTGCTCCAAGTCCTCTTGCGTAGGCACGCCATTGAGCGTCGAGATGTAGCGCGTCGGCTCTCGACGAAAATCACGCGGGCGCACATCCAGCGCGATGGCTGCCGGGCCGTCGCTCCTACCGGTTGCGCCGTGGCAGGCCGCGCAGTGAGCGACGTAGAGGCGCTGCCCCTCGATTGATGCCGGCATTGAGGGTCCGGCTCCGGTGCTGCGGCAGGCTAGCACCGCGCCCGTCAGGAGGAGCGCAAGTCCTAAGCCGGCCCAACAGGCGCCCGCGTAGCGGGTCGAACCAGTGTGTCTCTGCGATATCTGCTTCCGCGCTTGTAGATTCGAAGTAGGCATCATCGAAACGAGACCTCCGTCCGTGTGATGTGAACAGAGGCACGTTGCTTGCCCGCTCC